>CALDJV010000749.1 GCA_937899305.1 uncultured Cytophagaceae bacterium | reverse complement strand
ACGTTTCATAATCAATAAGAAATATTAACATCAAGCTTGTTAGTGCTGCAAACTTATTGATAATTCGTGTTTTGTAGGGAAATCGCTACGACTTATTTTTGGATTTGTTTGAAAATCAGTTGCTCTAAATACTTAATGATTTCATCAGTTTCGGTGTCAGTCACCTTCAATTCAGTCAATGAAGGTAAATGTTGAGAAAAGAAAATTTGTTGATGAGCCGCCTCAAGCATCGTACTGGTGAGGGCGTGTGCATAAGGGTAATCGGCATTGTAGGACTTAATCATAGAAGCCACCTTTTTACAAAGCGATTTGTAGCTGCGGAAAAAACCAGACTTATTTTCAGTATCTACGCTTTTGGTATAGTAAGTTTTAGATGATTCTGATACCACAATTCGGTGCAAGGCCACCTCGTCGATATGGGCAAAATGAGACTCTCCTTTGGGGGTTAAAGATTCGGCAATTACCCGGATGGCAATTTTTAGTCTTTTTTCTACATCCTCGATATTATTGGTTTGATAATCAATCTGATATTCTAACCAACTCCAGTACCATACCAGGAGGTATACCAATAGATTGTGTTTGTTCTCGAAATAGCGATAGATAGAAGCCTCAGTAGAATTGATTCGGTTGGCTAATTTTTTAAAAGTGAAATCCTCAAAACCGAGTTCGTCTATTAACTCAATACTACTACTGATGATCTTTTTACCTAGTTGAGTTTGTTCTGGATCTCTTAGGTATATCTTATCGTTGACGTTTATTTTAATTGTTGCGCTAACTCCCATCACTCGAGTTCGATTTGATATAAACAATACTATTGAATCACAAAAGTAAAGTTTTTTGTTATAATAGTAAAGCTATTATTTTAAACTGACTCAAAGAAAATAAAGTTTTGGTAAAAAAACATTATTTGTTACATCTATCTCAATAGATGTGTTTTTGAATACATTGAGCCGAATTTGTAGTTAAACGAAAACAACTTCGGGTAGTTTTGAACTTATCAGTTAAAATTTTCTATTTTCGCAGCATATTCTATCCTGTGTTCACGCAAAAACATACATAGGATCTTTGATCATTGATAGTAGAAACTAAAGACTTATGCTTGAGTTTAAGAAAATTAACAATCTGGTAGGTTGGATTGTGTTTGTGATTGCTACCGGAGTGTATCTGGCTACTGTACAGCGAACAGCCAGTTATTGGGATTGTGGCGAATTCATTGCTTGTTCATACAAATTACAAGTACCACACCCTCCTGGGGCTCCTTTCTTCTTATTAATAGGGCGAATGTTTTCCTTTTTGGCCTTAGGTGATGTTACCCAGGTAGCTTTTTGGATCAATATGTTATCAGTACTAAGTAGTAGTTTTAGCATATTATTTTTGTTTTGGTCTATTACCATGTTGGGGCTAAAGCTATTGCCAGTTAAAAGCGAAAAAGAGTTAAACCCATTTCAATTATATTCCTTGATTGGGGCTGGCGTGGTTGGTTCACTGGCCTACACTTTCTCCGATTCTTTCTGGTTTTCGGCGGTAGAAGCAGAAGTATACGCAATGTCTTCATTTTTCACCGCAGCAGTTTTTTGGGCCATTCTACGTTGGGAACGCATCGATGATCCTCGGGTTTCTAATCGTTGGTTGATTTTGATCGCTTATACGATGGGACTTTCTATTGGGGTTCACTTACTGAACTTGGTAGCCATCCCGGCTTTTGCTCTAGTATATTACTATAAGCGCTTTACCAACTACAATGTATTGGGAGTGTTGGCTTCTTTGGTAGCAGGTGGAGCCATCATTATATTGATTATGAATGGGGTAATTCCTGGTTTGCCTACGTTGGCCGGTGATTTAGAAATTATGTTTGTAAATAGTTTCGGGATGCCCTTTGGCTCTGGTATTGTGTTCTTTATTGTAGTGCTGATAGGCGGGGTAGTTTTTGGAATATATTATACCCATCAAAAAGAGAAAGTAGTGTTCAACACTGCCATGTTGAGTTTGGCTTTCATCCTCATTGGTTATTCTTCTTATGGGATTGCCTTGATTCGGGCCAACTATGACCCACCCATCAACGAAAACGACCCGAGTGACATCGTTCGTTTTGTATCTTACCTGAAACGTGAGCAATATGGTGATCGTCCGTTGTTTTACGGAAGAAAATTTACCGCAGATCCTATTGATTACAAAAAGGGAGCAGCAGTGTACCGTAAGTCACCTGAAAAAGGGAGGTATGTGATTTATGATCATAAGACAACCACGGTTTATAATAAAAACATGTTTTTCCCTCGTATGTACAGTAGACAATCCAATCACCCCAAGTTGTATGCTGAGCGGGTTGGGTTAGAACAGTACCGAGATCCTTATACAAAGAGATTAAGATACAAAGATCCTACGATGGGGGACAACCTCAAGTTCATGTTTACTTATCAACTAGGGCATATCTATTGGCGATACTTTGGGTGGAATTTTATTGGAAGAGACAGTGACATTCAAGATGCAGGAGTGGCTTTGTTTAAGCCTCGTTCAAGTTTGCCCGACCGATTTGGTAAAAACAAGGGACATAATAAATTTTATGGCATACCACTTATTTTAGGGTTGTTAGGTTTGGTGTTTATGCTTATGCGCAATCAGCGCGTGAGTTTGGTAACCGGAATGCTGTTCTTTTTGACCGGATTAGCCTTGGTGCTTTACCTCAACTCTCCCCCAGTGGAGCCTCGTGAGCGTGATTATATTTACGTAGGTTCGTTTTATGTTTTTGCAATCTGGATAGGTTTTGGGGTGATGTTTATGGCTGATGTATTGCGGGGATTCTTGAAAAAAGGGATTGCCGCACCAGTATTGGCGACGATCATTTCATTGTCTGCTCCGCTCATTATGGCACAACAAGGTTGGGACGACCATGACCGTTCTCGTCAGTATCAGTCTATAGAATCGGCCAAAAACCTGCTCAATTCTTGTGCTCCCAACGCCATTTTATTTACTGAAGGAGATAACGATACTTTCCCATTGTGGTATATTC
Source organism: uncultured Cytophagaceae bacterium (assembly GCA_937899305.1). GTDB lineage: Bacteria > Bacteroidota > Bacteroidia > Cytophagales > Microscillaceae > Microscilla. The sequence goes on along the minus strand of CALDJV010000749.1, from coordinate 3,802 downwards.
AAGAAGTAGAAGGTTTCCGTACCGATGTAAGGGTTTGTAACCTGAGTTTGTTAGGAACCGATTGGTATGCACGTCAAATGATCCGTAAAACGTATAAGTCAGAGGCATTGCCCATTACCCTCGAAAAAGAGAATTACATTGCGGGTACCAACGATTACCTGTTGTATTGGGATGTTACCAAGGGAAATCGCTTTCCTCCTGGAACAGTGCGAAAAATGCTCAAGCAAGGATTAGATCTCAATAAATATTTCAATTTGTTGAACAATCCTGAACGTCGCAGGAAGTTGTTGTACAAGCCTGATGATCAAGTAAATACTTATCCTTCTAAGTTATTTTCTATCGAACTTGACAAAAAAGCCATTATAAAGCAAGGATTTGTACCCAAGGCGCTACACAGTAAAATTGGGAATGTGATGCGCTGGAATATTGGTAAAAGGGCCATCTACAAACATCATTTATTGATGCTGGACATTATTTCTACCAATGCCAAAAATGGTTGGAAACGTCCTATCTATTTTACCAGTAATATTAGTAGTAACAATTCGCTCAACTTAAAGCCTTATATGCAACTCGAGGGGTTGACTTATCGCTTATTGCCAGTAAAAGACGCTCGAGCTACCGAAGGTACAGTGAACTCAGACATTATGTATAAAAACATGATGCCAGTTGAAAAAGGTGGAATTAGTGATGGTAAAACCAAAGGATTCTTCTATCGTGGACTGAATGATCCCAAGGCATACCACGATGAAAATGCGCGTCGTTTCCCCTCTTCTACTCGTACTTCTTTTACCCGTTTGATAGAACAGTTGGCCAGAGAAGGCAAGAAGAAAAAAGCGCAAGAAGTGGCTAATTATTGTTTGAGTGTAATTACTGATGAAGCCATTCCTTACAATGCTTTCTTTACGCCATTTGTAAATGCATTATTTAGTGCAGATATGGATAAAAAGGCATATGAAGTCGCAGAGTTGATGGCGAAGCGATCGAAGAATGAGCTTGACTATTTGTATGAAAATGGTTTGGGTGAGATAGATCAACAAACGTTGCAGTTGGCGTTGTATAAGCTACAAAAGTTGGCGCAAATCATGGCCCGCCAGAAAAACAACAAAAAGGCCGAGGAGTTGAGTCAGAAATACATCGATATTTTGGCTACCAACCAAGCCAGATTCAATATTCAGTTCTAAGAAAAAACTATCAATGAATATATCAAAAAGCATTGCTCAATTGGGCAATGCTTTTTTTGTTGGCCAGGGTGTTTTTGGGGCTAAAATCAATCTCATATGTCAAGTAGGCTTCTTGGCTCTCCTCTCCCAATAATTCAGGTATTTTATCTTTTTAATGAGAATATCTATTAATTTTGTTTGGCTTCTGCCAAGCCAGTAGTTTTCTAAAACCCGATAGGTTTAGATTTAATGTAAACCCTAATTTGTACCGTTTTGACCAACAAACAAATCTTTGATTTATTAAAGCTCCACGCGTCTTTGCTTGAGCTTCACGGCGAAAATAATTTTAAAGTAAGATCGTACCATACTGCGGTGTTCAATATGGAAACCCTGACCGAATCTTTGGCCGATATGTCGCTCAAAGAACTACAAGGTTTGGAAGGAGTAGGCAAAGCCATTGCAACGAAAATCGACGATATCAACCAAACAGGTACTTTCAAACAACTGGAGGAGTTTAGAGCCAAAACTCCGGTAGGCATTATTGATATGATGCAAGTGGATGGCTTGGGGATCAAAAAAATCAAAGTCATTTGGGAAGAGTTGCAAATTGAAACCCTCGATGCTTTGCTGTTGGCTTGTGAAACCGATCAATTGGCTCAGGTCAAGGGGTTTGGACAAAAAACTCAGGAAAACATCCGGCAAGCTTTACTTTATCGTAAAGCCAATGCCTCACGGCTGCATTATGCCAATGCCGAAATATTGGCTCAACAGTTAGAAGCGTATTTACAAGAGAAAAAGTTGAGTGGACAGGTTCAAGTAGTAGGGCAAATTCGTCGGAAGTTCAACGTAGTAGATGAAGTACAACTGGTGGCTTCTACTCCTCACGATGAATTGTTTACGGTACTCAATGGATGCGAATTTTTAGAACAAAATGCCAAAACGAGTGGATTATTTGCTTGGCGAGGAAAATTTAAAGACAGTCCTCTTAAGGTGGAAGCTCGTTTGTGCTCGGAAGCCGATTTTGCCGGAGAAGTGTTCATTCATTCGGCCAGTACCAATCATTTGAGCTATGCAGAGGCAGGAATGCCCACCTTGTTTCAGATTGCCCAAAAAGACCAACTACCCACCGAGGAGGCCATTTACCAAAAGGCTCAATTGGCCTATGTAGTGCCCGAAATGCGAGAAGGAGATTTTGAACTGGAACTTGCCAAGAAAAATGAATTGCCTACTTTGTTGGAGGTGGCTGATCTCAAAGGAATTTTGCACGCCCACTCTACCTATAGCGATGGTAAGAATACTTTAGAAGAAATGGCGGTGGCAGTACGTGATGCAGGTTACGAATATTTGGGCATTACCGATCATTCGCAGTCGGCGTTCTATGCCAATGGTTTACCGGTAGGGAAAGTACTGAACCAACTCAAAGAAATCGATGCCTTGAATGCAAAACTGGCCCCTTTCAAAATCTTCAAAGGAATGGAGTCGGATATTATTGCTGATGGTGGCCTGGACTACGATGATGATATTTTGGCCAAGTTTGATTTCATCATTGCCTCGGTACATTCAGGCTTGAAAATGTCGGAAGAGAAAGCCACGGCTCGTCTGATCAAAGCAGTGGAGAATCCTTATACGACCATGTTGGGCCACCCCACCGGACGCCTGCTATTACGAAGAGAAGGTTATCCAGTGAACCACGAAAAAGTAATTGATGCTTGTGCCGCCAATGATGTAATGATAGAGATCAATGCCAGCCCCTGGCGACTTGATGTAGACTGGCAATGGGTACATTATGCCATCAAAAAGGGAGTAAAATTGAGCATCAACCCTGATTCGCACGAGGTAGGTACCATTGGAGAAGTATATTATGGGGTATGCGCGGGCCGCAAAGGCGGACTCACCAAAGCAATGACCTTGAATACTTTAGGAGCTGAAGCCCTTGGGCAGTTTTTTGAGGAGCGAAAGAAGAAGAAAGGGATTTGATAGTGTTTTGCACACTTTAGCGAAAGCGTCCACTTGTGTGGCGATGTTTGATCACCAGCGGACGCTTTCGCTATCGGGGAAATTATAAAAAACTACCCTTATTCCCATACCAAATCTACCTCGTATTGCTGAAATATACCATCTCGGGAAACCCTGGTAATTTTCACAAATGGCTTGGGCAATCATTACCCGATCGAATGGATCGCGGTGATGAAATGGTAATTGGGCACTTTGGAGTAAATGATTTGGGTGAAATATGGAGGATGTCAAACTCAGTTTGGGCAATTAATTTGAATATTTCTTCAAGATTAGTTCCTAATTGTAGTTTACCAATCGAGTGTTTAATACTAATTTCCCATAAAGAAACAATGCTCACGAAACAACCATTTTGCTTATTTTCAATAAGTCTCTTGGTGTCAGCAGGAAGTTGTGAGTTATCTGTAATAAACCAAATTAATGCATGGGTATCTAACAGAAAGTTTCGCATTACATATATTCTTTAAAATCATCTAATGGTTCATCAAAATCATCCCTCATTTTGATCATTCCTTTGGCCAAGCCGGCTTGTCTTTTAGTAGTTTTAGCAGACTCCGTTTTTTGAGCCTTGTGTTCCAGGTATTCTACAAAACTCATGACTTCAGCTTTTAGATGGTCAGGTAATTTAT
>CALDJV010000748.1 GCA_937899305.1 uncultured Cytophagaceae bacterium | reverse complement strand
TACAAATTAGAAACATAAATTGGGAAACTTATTTTTGTTTCATCCCTAAGTAAATCAGCCACTTGGGGTTCACCGCAAAATGACTCATGACTTCCAAGGCTGCAATTGAATTTTCTTCCTGAATGGTAATGTTATTTCTCAGGCGGGTTTGTACAATCCGTTTTCCGGTAACCTCTTCTATGTTAAGCAAATCATCGTAAGCTTGTTGATGGCTTAAAACTACTTCATTTTCAGGCACCAATGGCTTGATTGGTTCACAATAAATCTTTTGGGCGGGTACCGATATCAAAGTTTCTTCAGGGTAACGCAACGCAGTAAGTTTTCCACCAAACACGCACCCGGTATCAATGTCTATAGTTTTATTGAACCACTCGGCCTCGGGTACTGGAGTATGGCCATAGACTACTTTAGCCCGGCCACGATATTCGCTCGCCCAATTGTATCGCACGGGTAGGCCAAACTCATCAATTTCCCCCGTGGTTTCGCCATACAAACAAAAAGCACGTACTGCCGCTGAACCCCGTCCTTGCATGGTCTCTTTGATCCCGGCATGGGCTACTACCAGTTTGCCTTCATCAAATACATAATGACTGATCAAATCATATAAAAACGCTTTGACTGCCTCGATGAATTCAGGAGGTTCGTTGGCCAATTGTTCCAAGGTTTCGGGCAATCCATGGTTGAGGGCTACATTTTTACCTTTCAGTTTTTTATGCAACTTCAGATCGTGATTGCCTGGTACGCACCAGGCTACTCCATCATTGACCATACTCATGACTAACTTCAATACCGCAGGTGATTGGGGCCCTCGGTCTACCAGGTCTCCCAAAAATATGACTTGACGGTTCTCGGGGTGGGTTACTTCCAGACCAAAATTGCTCCCATTGTCTTCTACCAATTTGATCTGGTAATCCATTTTTTTCAGCAACGCAATGGTTTCATCATAACATCCATGAATGTCACCGATGATATCGAATGGCCCGGAGATATGTTTTTTATCATTGTACAGTTTCTCTCTTATAATGCCTGAAACACTGGCTACTTCTTCGGGAGACTTAAGCGTATAAATCTTGCGAAAACCTTCTCTCTTGAGTCCTCTGATAGATTTTTTGAGCTGCTGGTATTGTTGACGGATCACATGTCCCCCTAATTGACGGTCAGTCCGTTGGTGGTTTCGATCCTCACAAACTCTTTGGGGTATATCTAATACAATGACTACTGGCAACACGTGGTGTTCACGGGCCAATGCCACTAGGCCTTGACGGGAGGCGGGTTGTACATTGGTCGCATCTACGACCGTCAATAGCCCTCTCTTCAGGCGTTTACCTACGATGTAGTACAATAGATCAAACGCATCATTGGTGGCTTCTTTGCTGTTTTCATCGTTAGAGACCACCGCCCGGCATTCGTCCGAAGATACGATCTCATATGCACTAAAATGTTGACGAGCAAAGGTACTTTTACCCGAGCCTGACACCCCTACAAGTAACACCAATGATAATTCAGGTACCTTAATTTCCATAGAACTCATAAAACTTATAGCGTAAAAATTCCCATTTGTGAAGGTGCCCCTACTTGTGCATCTTCTGGCCCTACCGGTAAAAACCTAACTTGGTAATGATTTCTTTCTGCCAAACCTCTAGCCCAGGCTTCAAATTCTTGCCGAGTCCATTCAAAACGATGGTCAGTGTGCCGCATATGCCCTGCCTCCATGGTGTCATACATTACATTGTACTCCGCATTGGGGGTAGTCACAATCACCGTTTTGGGTTGGGCAAACTCAAATACTACCCGCTCTAATGCTTGTAGTCGGTTCTCGTCTAGATGTTCAATGACTTCCACCAAAGCCGCCGCATCATACCCCTCCAATCTTTGATCGCGATAAGTCAGGGCGCCCTGAAAAAGCTGCATTCGTTCTTTTTGTTTCGGAGCCATTTCATCCCAATACAATTTATTTTTGGCCTTGATCAATTCCCCAAACGATACATCCATTCCAGTGATTTTCTCAAATTGTTTTTCTTTGAGCAACATACGCAACAGTTTTCCCTCGCCACAACCTAAATCAATGACTGATCGAGCCCTGGTTTGCTTCAATTGCTCCACTACCTGAGTCAACCTTTGTTGATGTAAAGTTTGTTTCTTTTGTTTGACTGCTTCTGGAATCTCTTCCTCTATTTTGTTGGTATTTGCTTCGTTCAGTCGGGCCAATGCTTCCTGGGTCAGTGAACCCACATTGATCAAATACCTCCGGGTAATTTGTTCTTTTTCGGGATGCGCTCCCAGCCAACCTTTTCCTTTTTCCAGCAACTTGTCAATCTCTCCTTGGTTTACAAAATAATGTTTATCATTGTCTAAAGTAGGAATCAATACATACAGATGTGACAATAATGTTTGTAGGGTCAATGAGTGACGCAACGTGAGGGTATAATACTTACTTTCACCCCAATCAGTAAATTGTTCGTCCAGAGGATGGCGCTGTAGTTGTACTTCATATCCCAAAGGTTCAAACAACTTACGTATCAATTGTGCACCACCTGATGGAGTCGGTAATACGGCTATTTTTACCTCAAAGGGCATTTTTATCGCTACCAATTCCGGTCGAGCGTTGCATTTGCCATTCATTGCAGTAGAAAAAGCCTTGGCAATGGCCACACTCATAAAAGAAGAGGCCACATAAGGACGATCATTTACATATTGCCCAAGTGCAAAACCTTTGCCCGCCATATTACGGCTTCCCCGAACCAAATCTATTGGATCAATATCAAGCAATAAAGCCACGGTCGTTTTTTGGGGACTACTCTCAGGGTAAAAAATGTGGGCCTTACCAATCGATAGGTCTACCGACTGAAATTTATCGGGGTGCTTGTGTAGCAAATAACCCAAGTCGGTAACGGGTGAGTGTGTGGTACTAATGGTGAGTAACATTGGTTTGGTTGATTGTTCATCGTTTTGTTAAAGAAAGCATTGAATATACTACTTTTGAACAAATCCTCGACAAAACCTTTTATTAAATTGTTTTCTCTTGGTCGTTTTTTCTTAGCCATTTTCTTTTGGCCACTTTCTTTTTTTAAGATTCATTTGTTTGCTCTACACCCATTAAGATCTACTTCTTCTTTGCTTCATTTTACGTACTGCAATACCACTCACCAAAAACAGCTCAAGCTTTAAAAATCGACAGCTTGGTAGTTCCTGCCAGATTTTTGCTACATTGTCAAAGGTTGAAATCTTGTTTATGGAAAAGCGATTAAAAAACTTTTGTTTACTTGTATTATCCATCCTATTGCTAGCCCAATGTACTTCACGAAAACACCCACCCAAAATCATCGATGGAGTACTCGATCTTACCAACTATGACTTTGAAAGCTCGGGAAGCATTCCACTCAATGGAAAGGTTCATTTTTTCTGGGAAAAACTATACAGCCAGCAAAATATTCAACAAGGGAAAACCAAAAACCAGGTAACTACGCTTTTACCACAAATATGGGACAAGGTAAAATACCAAGGTCAGGCCATTGGCTCCATCGGCTATGGTACTTATTACCTGCGTATCAAATTGCCTCATGAAAAAATGGCGTTGGCCATCAAAATGCTCACCGTAGGAACGGCTTATACCATTTTTGTCAATGATAAAAAGATCACTGAAGTAGGTAAAGTGGGCACTTCCCAAACAAGTACCCAACCTAGCTATCGCCCTCAGGTAATTGAATTTGTCAACCCTACCAAAGAAATTGACTTGATTATTCAGGTGGCTAACTTCCACTATCGCTATGGAGGCATATGGCAAAAGGTTGGTTTTGGCCTGGAAAAAGACCTCCGAAAACAGCAAGAACGGGCCAGTATTCTAGACTTTTTTCTCATTGGGAGTATTTTTATTATGGCGCTGTACCATTTGAGTCTTTATGCAATTAGAGGTCAAAATCGTTCCGCCTTGTACTTTGGGCTGAGCTGTTTCATTGCTTCTCTGCGCTTGTTGGTTACCGACGAATACCTCATTCATCATTTCGTTCCTAATAATTGGTTTTTTGATATCCGTCTGGAGTATTTTACCCTGAATGCTGGCCCCTTGGTATTTTTATGGTTTTTTCATTCATTGTTTCCACAAGACTTTTCCCGTAAAATAATCAAAGGGATGAGTTTATTACTCGGGCTTTTATGCCTCACCAACCTTGTCTTACCACCCCATTTATTTTCTAAGGCATTGCCTGTTTCTCAGTTTATGATTTTGGTAATGGGTAGCTACTCTATCTATGGTCTGGTACGTGCCATCATCCGTAAACGAGAGGGGGCTTTATTGTTTATGGGTGGGTTTCTGTTTTTGTTTGCGGCTGTCCTAAACGATATTTTATACGCCAACTACGTTGTCAATACGGGTCAACAATTTGGAACAGGGTTGTTCTTATTTATTTTTTCCCAAGCTTTTGTGTTGGCTTACCGTTTCTCGCGTGCTATGAGTCAGAACGAAAAACTTACTGCGGAACTTAACTATACCAATAAAAACTTAGAAAAACTGGTAGATGTCCGCACCAATGAACTTCAGGAAAGTAATGACAAACTCAACCAGTATGTAGAAGAATTGGATCAGACTAATCATATACTTTCGGCTAATAATGTCGAAATTCACAAAAAAAACAAAGACATTACGGATAGCATCAACTACGCCAGTAATATCCAGAAAGCATTGCTTCCTCTTCAGGAAGACCTTTCCAAAAGCATTTCCGAATATTTTATTTTTTACCGTCCTCGTGACATTGTCAGCGGCGATTTTTACTGGTTTAGCCCAATTCATCATCCCGAAACAGGACAATTAGAGAAAGTGTTATTTGCGGTCGTAGATTGTACTGGACACGGAGTGCCAGGCGCTTTTATGAGTATGCTAGGCATTGAGGGGCTCAACAACATCATCAATCGCCAGCAAATGTTAGAACCTCAAGAAATTTTAACCCAACTACATCAATATATCTCGGTCACGTTACACCAAAGACTCAACAATTCTCGTGATGGAATGGATATCGCTTTGGCAGTGGTAGATGTACCCAAAAGACAAGTCTCATTTGCTGGAGCCCACAATCCTTTGATCATCATTCAAAACAATCAACTTCAATTAATCAAAGGATCTCCCTTGAGTATTGGTGGTTTTGTCAAAAACAAAGCGTTTGTACAACACACTCTTTCACTTACCAAAGATAGTACGCTTTACATGTATACCGATGGTTTCCAGGATCAATTTGGTGGCCCCGAAAATCGTAAATTCATGAAAAAGCAATTGCGACAACTGTTGCTTGATATTCATCATCGCTCTATGGCTGAACAAAAACAAATACTACAAACCACCATTGAAGAATGGATGCAAGAAGGCAACGAAAAGCAAATAGATGATATCTTGGTGGTAGGTCTTAAGTTTAACTTAGAAGGTGAATGATATGCCAGTGGGCTTTAGCAACTCTTGAATTGAAAAACTACCAACTAACCCGTTTTTCATTGAAGAACTTCCTATCTTTGTATAAACTAAGGATTCAAACAATCTAGTTCATTCAACCCTTGTAAATCAATAAACAACACTAAAACAATGAACATAGGCGATAGAGTAAGGATGCTGCATGGCACCGAGGAAGGAATTGTTTCTAAAATCAACGGAAACATCGTAGAAGTAGAAATTGAAGATGGGTTTTCTATCCCAGTACTCAAAAATGAAGTAGTAGTGATTGCCAAAGAGGAGAAAAAACGATTTGGAAATTATAAAGAAGAAAGCACGGGAAGGTTTGCAGCTCGTCCTGATACCCAACAAGACAAAACGGTATATGCTACCAAAGGGATTTATATAGCCTTTGCCCCTATCAATGATCAGCGCTACACGATGCACATCATCAACAATACTGATTTTGACCTGCCGTTTATGGTCGGTCTAGAGCGTAATCAGAACCACCAGGGGGTATACGCTGGTTTGCTCCGAGGGCGTGATAGTATCAAGATCAACGAAGTGGATATCAAAGATTTTGACAATTGGGGAGTATACATTTTTCAGTTTTTGTTTGCCAAAAGAGGATACTTTAGTGCGCGCGCACCATTCATAAAAAAAATGCGTTTTCGAGCTTCCAATTTTTTCAAAAGCAAGGCCAAAGCACCTGTTTTGGACAAGGATGCGCACTTATTCCAATTAGACAAAGATACTCCTGAGCAAACCCTAAACACGCAACAAATCGAAGAGGTGACGAGTGCCAGTACTACCGAAAAATCGGTGGCAAAGCCAGTAGATCCGGCCAAACTCAAGGAACAAATGCTGAGTAAGAATACCAAATCTGCCCCAGCCAAAAGCCAGGCAAATACAGCAATTGATACTCCTGAATACGAGGTAGATTTGCACATTGAGAAGCTTACCTCTGACTTTGGAACACTCAATAATGGGGATATTCTGACATTGCAACTTAGAACCTTTGAAAATAAGCTCGAGAATGCCATTGCCAGTGGTATGCATGAGATTATTTTTATCCACGGAGTAGGTAATGGTGTATTGAGAACGGAAATTCACAAACGCCTTAGTAAAAACCCGGATATTCAATTTTACGAAGATGCCCGCAAAGAAAAATTTGGCTATGGAGCTACTGCGGTAACATTCAAATAATGGATTGTACCAAACTATGGCAGAATATTGATGGATGAATACCCTGATGAGGATTCATTCATCGATATTCTCAATATTATTTACTGACCTTTCGCAGGTCAAAAATTTGTTTATTTTTAATAAATACCAGTTATGGAGTTCAGGTTAAAATATGAAGAACTGGTTTTCATTAAGCCTTTCATTTTTTTCTA
>CALDJV010000747.1 GCA_937899305.1 uncultured Cytophagaceae bacterium | reverse complement strand
CAGTTCAATCAAACTCACCAAACCAATTATAATATTCATAAAATATTTGCCGCCATTCAGCGACTGGCCAACAAACACGGGGGAAATGCTTTTCGATTATTAGATCATAAGGTGGATACCGAAAAACAACAAATCGCATCTCTAAGCATTGCCATTTATCGCATCAATGAGATCGATTTTCAGAGAAACCTGCACTATCTGCCTACCAACCAAGTGTTTGTATTTGGAAACCTGCACGGACAATCAACCCGCAAAATCAAAGTGAATGATCAAAAAACCTGGATTCCTCCTTTTTCCTGTATTGCGTTGCAAACTGCACCTGGCAAGTCTATCAAAATCAATATTGGAGGTCTATTTGGGCAAACCCATTGGGTGAAAAGTCGGTTGGGAAAACCTTCTAAATTCTTGTCACTTTCTAGTTTTGGAATGGCACCCGGTATTTCGCCTCGCGGCTCGGTAGGGGTAAACATAAATACTGGACGCTTGTATCTGATGGAACCAAGTTATGGTTATTTTCTGACCTTGATATTGCCCAACAACACGATGAAGTTGTAATGCTTTCATCTCAGTAAATTCGCCTTTCAGCTGCTTTTTGATGGTGGATTTATTTAAAATGAATACTTCCTAAAATCGACAATTTTAATCCTGATGGGTTTGAAAACCTGTCAGGATTATTTATCATATATCAGTGAAAAACTAAATCAAATCCATTACAGGGTCTCCCCCATTGGTCAATGTAGTTTAATAGCTACTGACTTCTATATCACCTACCTCACCGTTGTTTTCACGTTATTTACCGAACTTTTTTCACTTTTTATCTAAAATATTTTGTGAGTTTCAGAAAAACCCCTACTTTTGTATTGCATAGCTGGTTGAAGGATCTTGGGGGTTAGAAACACTGTCTCTTCCCTCAAGTTTTTTTTTACCCCTATTCCTCCCTTATTTTTTACTTCCTGGTATTTTCTTTATCTTATTTCCTTTTCTAACTTTATCTCAAACCTATCAATTCACCTTTATGAGGATCACTGATTGGATCAAGTATCAATTGCTGAAACACAAACTACTTGATTTTTCAAGCATTACTACTTTTGGCTGGGAGGTTCGCTTGGAAGGTTCTAGCAAGTGTCAGCTAAAGTGCCCACTGTGCCTCACGGGTATTGGCAAACACCGAAACGAAACTGTAGTGGGTTGGGGACATTTGAAGTTTGCTCATTTTCAGCGGTTTGTAGACCAACACCCCCAGATACGCGCCATTGAGTTGTCCAATTATGGTGAGATATTCCTCAACCCTGAGATCAAAGATATTTTAGCATATGCTTATCACCAAGGGGTGACCCTCACTGCTGGAAACGGAGTCAATTTAAATCATGTCAAAGAAGAGGTCATGGAGGCACTCGTCAAATATCGCTTTCAACGCATGAAGGTATCGATAGATGGCGCCAGTGAGGCTACTTATCAAATATACCGAGTAGGCGGAAGTTTTGAAGAGGTCATACGCAACATTCGTCGCATCAACTACTACAAACAATATTATGGCTCTAAGTACCCTAAAATGAAGTGGCAATTTATTATTTTTGGGCACAACGAACACGAGCTGCCTAAAGCCCGACAAATGGCTCAAGAATTGGGGATGACTTTCAAACCCAAACTCAATTATAAAACCAAGCAATACGCAGTGAAAGACAAAGCCTATGTGGCTCAGGAAAGTGGATTGGGGGCAGCTACTGTTGAAGATTACGAGAAAAAAACCAATCAACTGTATTCACCGGCTTGTTTACAACTTTGGACCTCCCCTCAGATCAATTGGGATGGTAAATTATTGGGCTGTTGTGTCAATTTTTTTGGCGATTTTGGAAATGTGTTCGAACAAGGCCTGGAATCATGTCTCCAAAGCGAACGTTACCAATATGCCAAGCAAATGGTATTGGGAACCAAGCCAGCTCGGGAGGACATTCCTTGTACCCATTGTAAACGCTATCAACGGGTGAAAGAAATGCCTTTTCGAGAAAGCCTGCTACAGGAATTCAAAAAATCTAGTCAGTCGAAAAAACGGATAAAACAATGAAATATCAATTAACTCGACCGATTGTAAGGTGGATGACAAGTGAATTGATAAATATTTAACAAGTTTATGGCAACGAAGGAAATCAAAAGCGCACTCTTTTTGTTTAACAGTTTAGGGTATTAAAAACAGAAATAATATTTAAATAAGTAATCGGTTGATAAATCAGTATACCTCTTATATGAAATTTGTACTGTTACATATTGTCATTTTTTGCTGTGGTGTATTCTTTACAGGATGCACAAACAATCAAGTCTCTGCTCCTAAGGTGAAAAATGGACAAATAGATTTATCTCAATGGAACTTTGAAGGCAGCCACATACTCAAGCTCAATGGTGAGTGGGAGTTTTACTGGAATGCATTGGCCGATCCTACTCAATTTGGCACGGGCCAACAGAAGTTACCCAAACCTCAATTTGTAAAAGTACCCAGTACCTGGACCAATTATAAGATCGATGGTAAGGCATTGCCCCCGCACGGGTATGCTACCTATTGTGTTCGGATTAAGCTACCCAAACCCAGTGGCATGCGCTTTGGTATTTTTGTGCCCAAAATATGGTCGGCTACCAAAGTGTGGGTCAACAATGAGTTGATTTATACCTCCGGAAAAATCTCTAAGAGTTATGCTCAATATGAGAACCGTATTTTAGAAAAACTCATTGAAATTGAGCCAAAAAAACAAGAAGTACATTTGGTAATACAGGTAGCCAACCACGATATTTTCATTGGGGGGCTGTTTCAACCTTTTAAAATTGGCTACTACAATGACATGCTGGAGAGCAATTCATTGAAATACAGTTGGACTCTGATGTGGCTGGGTATATTGCTCGCTATGGGCCTATATCATTTTGTGCTGTTTTTGTTTCGACAAAAAAACAAATCAACCCTGTACTTTGGTATTCTCAGTATCTTATTGGGTCTCAGGCTCATCGTATTTGGCAATCACTATATCTATGAATATCTCAAGGCTCACTCCAACTTACTCAGTTTTGCCATCCAAAGTAAAATTTATTACGGCACTACTTTTTGGCTACCTCCAGTAGGTTTACTATACATTCAGTCATTGTTTCCCAAACAGGTGACCATTTTCAAGCGGTCTATCCCCATTGTAAGCAAACGAGCGATCAAGATATCCCTGATTGTTACGGCTTTGTATACCGCCTTTATCTTGGTGGTCAGTCCGGTCATATTTACTCCTACCATCTTTTTTTACCAACCCATTATGGGGCTGTTTGCGGCGTATTTGTTCATAGGCATCATCCTGGCGGTTATTTTCCGTCAAGAGGAATCCCTATTCCAAATGATCGGGATGCTTACGATGGCCTTGGCCGGATTGCACGATGGGTTACTCAATTTTTCTGATAACAAAGATTTATTGGGCTTGGGAGGAGTTGAATTACTCCCCTTGGCTTTCTCTATTTTCTTGTCGCTTCAGTTCCTCATCATTGCCCGTCGGTTTTCTCGTGCCTTCTTGTTTGTGGAAGATTTGTCGGCCAACCTAGAGAAAAAGGTAGAGGAACGCACTGTAGAGGTGACCCAAAAGAACATAGAAATCGAGAAAAAAAATGACCAGTTGCAACACCAAAATAAAAATATTACGGATAGTATCCAGTATGCCAAACGTATTCAAAAAGCCATTTTAGGGAGCCAACAACGTATCGAAGAGAAGTTTAAAGATGCGTTCATCTTTTTGAAAGCCCGCGATATCGTGAGTGGTGATTTTTATTGGTATTCAGAAGCAGGCTGTAATCAAGATTGGTTGTTTAACGATGGTATTAGTACTAACAATGGAACGAGCCATTTACCAATGGTAGACATCAAGATTGTGGTGGCCGCTGACTGTACCGGACATGGCGTTCCCGGGGCATTTATGACCATTATGGGGAATGATTTGCTCAATGAAATCGTAAATGATCAATGTGTACACAAACCTAGCTTGATATTGAAACAACTCGATAAGAAAGTAAGGGCTACGCTGCAGAGTCAAAGTGAAGAAAAAACCGACGATGGTATGGATATGACGGTGATTACCATTGATGAAACCCACCAAAAGCTCTATTTTTCGGGAGCCAAAAACTCTATCCTATTGGTGCGCCGTGGGGATGTTTTCCGCCTCAAAGGTTCCATTTATCCAGTGGGCAGTGCGCATTACAAGGCCAACCGTGATTACCAGCTCCACGTATTCGAAACTCAACCCGATGATGTCATTTATATGTTTTCAGATGGTTTCCAGGATCAGTTTGGCGGTGCCAAAGGACGCAAATACATGACCAAAAGATTCCGTAGTTTATTACTTTCCATTAGTCATTTGCCTATGCAGGAACAAAAAGCCAAGCTCAAAGCCGAGTTTGATGCCTGGACGGGTGACAAATACCATCAAACCGATGATGTATTGGTCATGGGCATTCGTCTTTAAAAACTCCTGTGCTTTTTTGATGATGCTACGGTGATTGTTTCCAACTTTTTAAAACCACACAAATTTTTGTGACCAAGCGCTGTATTATCAGCTATGAACTCGACGCTCGGGCTGAGCTGAAAAAAGCTCATATGGAAGGTAACTTTAGTCATTTCGTTGATTAAAACGCATGATTTTCAACTATTTTAGTTCATATCAGTACTTTTCATCAAGTAGTTTATTATAAAACAAAAATTATTTTAGAAAAAGGAGGGGTTTTTGCGTCTTTTTTCTAAAATTCAACCTCCTTTCTATGTTATATTCTTCTTACCAACACTTCTTTCGTTTTATGCATCAAACTTATTTATTCAAACACTGTTAATCATCGGCATGAAGCATCTTTTTTACATATGTTGCTTTATTTTAATAACATCAAACTTATCAGTCCAGGCCCAACTGCCCCTACAAAACATCAAATTTAAGAATTTAAATGCTACTCATGGGCTCCCTCAAAACACCATCAATTGTGTAATTCAAGACAAACGAGGGGTGCTATGGTTTGGCACTTCCGACGGGTTGAATCGCTATGATGGCTATACTTTCAAGATTTATAAAAATGAGTTGGGTAATCCCAATAGTTTGAGTAACAACTATGTGTTATCGTTGTTACAAGATCGTGAAGGTTATATCTGGATTGGTACTTATGGAGGCGGTTTGAATCGCTTTGACCCTAATACGGAGCAATTTGTTCGCTTTGAACATGAAAAAGGTAACCCTAAAAGCTTGGCACATAATGATATCAGAAGCATTTATGAAGATAAAGAGGGCATATTGTGGTTGTGTACTTATGGGGGCTATTTTAACAGTTATAATCCTCGTAATCAGGCATTTACCCAATATAAAAACCGCGATTCAACCATATCGATAAAACCTTCCCGGGTATTTAAAGCAATTCCTGATGCTGACAAAGGCTTTTGGCTATGTGGTGAACAGGGACTTTTTTACTTTGATAAAAATATCCAGCGCTACACCAAAATATTCAGGGTTCAACCTTCCTCTATCAAAACACGCAGCAACAATGCCATCTACTTTGCTACCTACGATCGTAAGCAACCTCATATCTTATGGTTGGGTACTTTTGGGTTTGGCTTGGTACAATTCAATACCCGCACCCAAAGCATCGTCAAAAGGTGGGAACAAGACCCCAAAGATTCCAGTAAACTTCATAGTAACTCGGTATGGAGCATCCACCAAGACCAAGATGACCGTTACTGGGTAGGTACTTCCAACGGTTTTCATTTATTTAATCCCCAAACCAACCAGTTTATCCGTTATCTGCCTGATATCAATAATGATAAGAGCATTGCGGGGGCCAACATCCAACAAATTTTTGAAGATAAAGCGGGTACCATTTGGTTGTGCTCTTTCGACCGGGGCATTAGTAATTTTAACCCCCATTTGAACAACTTTATCCATTACGAAAAAATAGAACCAGGAAGTATCAACCGGATAGGTACTTTTTGTGAAGATAAAGCGGGTCATATTTGGATTGGGATGAGTAGGGGAAGTACGGGACTGGCTCGTTTTGATCGTCAGCAAGATCGATTTGAATTCTTTAAACCCAATCCAGATAATCCTCAAAGCATTGCCACCAATAGGGTGAATGCCTTACTCAACGATGTTGATGGTACGCTTTGGGTAGGGACTATTGGAGCTGGGCTAGAGCATTACAATCCTAAAACCAATGCTTTTGAACATTTCCCTCCTGAGCTAAACAAACGCAGAATCGATAGCAATGCGGTTATTCAATCCAGCCCCCACATTGGGGCACTGCATCAAGACCTGGCTCAACCTCACGCCATTTGGGTGGGTACGCGTGGCGCGGGTTTGTTTTTGTTTGACAAAAGAACCCAAACTTATACTAAACATTACAATGCTTATCCTAACCTAAAAGGACCTAAAATCACCCATAATACGGTCATTGATATTGTTAAAGATCACCGGGGCAATTTGTGGATCGCTACTCGTAGAGGAGTCAATCGAATTGATATCAAAAAAGGCATTACTTCTCAAATGGTGCATTCTTCTAAAGATTTGACCAGTATCAGTAACAACTATGTCACTTCTTTGCACATTGATAAAAGCCAAATTCTCTGGGTGGGCACCCGCAATGGGCTCAATCGCCTGGATTTGAAAGCATATTACCAGGGTCAAACCCAATTTAGGCGTTTTACTACGCAACAAGGGCTCCCCAACAATGTAATTCACAAGATTGTAGAAGACACTCAGGGTAATTTATGGTTGAGTACCAACAATGGCTTGAGCAGGTTTAACAAACAAAATCAAAGTTTTAA
>CALDJV010000746.1 GCA_937899305.1 uncultured Cytophagaceae bacterium | reverse complement strand
CAATCACTGGTCGTTTGGTAGGATCATGCAATTTTAGTACGTCTTTGGCTTGTGACAAGGCCTTGGCCATTGGCGTAGCTGAATAGGGCTCACTTACTTCTTCTACCAATGCATTGATCTCTTCAAAGTCTTCGGTATAACCTGATACTACTTGAGCAGAAAAGTCATTAAATACAACCAAAGCAGATCGGCTTACCACTCCTTGTTTGGCCAGTGTATTGTTGGCGTAAATGAGTGCATTTTGCGCGGCCCGAAAACGACTCATTTGTTGGCCTGAACCATCTGTTTGTGGATAAGGCGACTTCATACTACCCGATTTATCCAATACATAAATTACCTCTACTGGAAGCTTACACAATTCAGGCAACGGTTGCTCTGAGCAAAGTTTTTCCAGGTCTACGTGAAGACTACCTTCTCCTTTTCGTCCTGTACTTTCCCCTTCCCAATTGAAACTGGCCGACGCACCATAGTTTACATTTCTGCCGTTGGCAGTTTGGCCCACTTGTAAGCTTATTGTATTATCGATAGACGATTGGGTAAGCTTGATCGCTTCAAAAGTGTTGATATTGGTGATGGTAGCCTGGTCTATTTTAAAGAACCGCCAATCTTTGATGATTTCATCAGTCTGATAACCAGGTTTCAGCTCTTTTTGGGCCAGCATTGGCTCCCCAGCTCGTTTTAAATCTATATTTACAAGATAACGACTCTGATGATCATCTTCCCCTCCCGTGGCGTATCCTAGAATACGCACCACACTTCCTCCTTTGGTAATGTCCAGGTAGGCATTGTTGGGCTCAAAATTAAGGTGGATGTTTTCTCCTTCAACCAATAAATCTTTGATCTGAATGCCATAGTCATCATTACCATCGTAGGCGTTATCAGGCACTGCATCACTAATCGTATGTCGAAACGCATCAGGAGGGCATTCTAAGTCGACCGCAGGACACATATTACGCACTTCAAATAAAAGGTTGCTTACACTGATCGTCTCAGTCTCGATTTCCTTTAAAGTGAAGTAGCCTAAAATTTCAATGTTAACATCCCGAACATTTCCTTTCCAGACGATAAAAAAAGAAGGATTGGCGAGTCTAAACAATGGGGTTCCATCTTCTGATGATATCACAGATTTATTTTCGTCTAGTGAAAAAACAAGACTGTCATTGGTTTGAGAAGAAGTAATATCGACCAAATAGCGAACCGGTTCGTTATTGATGGTAGTTGTAGCAAATCCATAAAGGTGAATGCCTGAAGAGTCCTTGTGAATGTCTAAATACGCATTTTTTTCGAAGGTCAATAATGATCCACTGATGCTAAAAGACACATTTGAGGCACTGTAACGATAAGTACTATCGGTACAATTGCCCGTGATTTGGCTGTGATCAATGCCCGAAATAGTGACTTCACAATCACCACAAGGGATTTGAGTGTACACATCCACCTCTTTGGTTTCTTTGATTACTTTGGTTTTGAGTTTGGTAACACCTTGGAGATACACTGTACAACGTACATCTTCGTAATCCAAGTCTCCAACACCCCCAGGAATATCTTCAAACACCACGGTCAATACCTTTTCGTCGGCTTTAGTTGGGTGATCGGAGATGCCTGCTACCACACTTTCGTGTTGGTTTTTATTCCAGTCTTTGATGCTATACACCAGTTGATGCTCAGGAATGGTATTCCAACTAGCTCCATTATCGGTCGAGTACTGAAGACGAGTACCCTCAAAACGTAATTGAGCATTCGGGTTTTGCACAATAGGGTTTTTGGCGGCCACGTCGCCTACCAACACAAATCCCATGCGGGTATCGGCAGGAATGGTTCCGTTGACAGTACCCGTAGCAGTGGCCAAACTCGTGAGGTTGTTGATAAGCAATTGAGGAGCAGTAGGCAAATCATTTTCAATCTTAAACCAAACGATGGCATCGGTGTAACCAATTCTTCCCGCTTTGAAATCTACCCTCAGGTCGGTTTCGTCAGCAATGGTGGTCAAATCTTCCAAACTCACCCCTTTATCGCTTTCCTCCACTGTATTACCATTTAAGTCTCTCAACCTTTGACGTTCCACAAAGTTGAACCAGCTCAAATCACGGGCATCGTAAGCCTTCCCTTCATACACTTGAATCGTTTCAATGGTTTCCCCTACCACCACTGTTTTGGTTCCAGTCTTTACCGCACAAAAAGCGCCCGTTACAACGGTACTATCTGGAATGTTGTTGGCCCCCATTGAAAAAACAATTTTACCATTGCCTGGTACTTGCTCACTGAAGTCAACTAAAGTGTTGGCCTCTACCATCAAGTTGCCCGTTTTGGTTTCTTGGCCATTTTCACGAACGGAGTAATAAACGATTACTTCTTGGTCGTTTTCATTGTTGATCGTAACATCGTTACCCGTTTTGGTAATTTGGATCTTACTACAAGCCAATGAATCTGTTGTCGAGTCGGCCACCACTATCACAGGGTTCAAATGACCACTAGCGGGTACATTCAACCTATCTTTAGTAGTTGACAGGGCTTTTGCTGATTTGGCGGAGGTGAGCGGTTGGGTAATGCGCTCTTTGATTAAAGAAACAAGCCGGCTTTTCAGAGACTGATGATTAAAATACCCTTGTTTCTCTGCCTGTATCGTGAGAAACCCCAGGGCTAACACCACCAGTATTACTTTGATTGAAGTCTTTACTTTTTGCATCTAAATTAATGATTTTGAACTTATTATTGAATTGTTGTTAGTAGTTTATAGCAGTTTGAAAAATGATCAAATCCAGCAATCATATCATATCTAGCAGGGTATTAGGTGACAAACCTCTTATCTGGAAATTTCACTTTCAAAGACTACTATAATTAGGGATTAATTAAGCCAAAAAAAACGGTTAAAAAGGGTCAAATCTTCTGATGGGACTTTTAAATCATACAATAGGGGTCTCAAATCTTCTGATGGCATCTATTTCTTTCATCTGAAGGGCATATTACTGACAGGTGAACTAAATTAGGCAATAAAAACACTGTTAACATCAGGGGTACCATCATCGCCTCTGTTGGTGGCTCTACCGACGGATCGATATATTCAAAATAACTTTATTGGCGCTATGATCGGGTTATGAAGACCACCAAAAAAAATGGAGCAGAGCAATATCCACTGGATATTACCCTGCTCCATAAAATACTACTTCGTAGGAAACTGAAAGGCTTCATGAACTCTAGTTGTTCATATTTTAATCTGAACTTACGATTGCCTTTCATTAGACATTTACTCTTTCAAAATATTTCGTCTTACTGCCTCGGCTCCCACTTGAATTTTAAGGATGTATTTACCCGATGGCAAACTTTCCAGGTTCAAGCTAGCCAAGCCATTTTGTAAAACCGGAGTATCCTGCATCACTTTTTGACCTCTAGTGTCAAACACTGTAACCTGTAGTTCACTTGCTGGAGAGCCTTCCAGTTTCAAACGTAGGATGCCCACCACCGGATTGGGATACAAGGTGAGTTTACCCTGAGTAAGGTTTTGAGGCAAACCAGTGGGGTCGTTGGTCACCAAAAAATCTTGGGTACTCGTAGCAGTATTTCCCCCCACGGTAACACTTACTTTACCAGTAGTGACTCGGCTGGGTACCAATACCACCAATTGATTGAAACTGGCGTTGGAAACCGGTGCAATGACCCCGTTAAATCTCACGGTGTTTTCGCTGGCTACTGGCCTAAATGAAAAATTCACCGCAGTGATGATAATGAAGTCTCCGGCCACTCCAAATGAGGGGGACAATAAAACACTGGCAGGTGGTACTGTTCTTATAGTAAAGTCTTCGAAACTGGTTACCTCGGTTCCATTCGTTGTTACACTCACTTTTCCTGTCGTCGCCTGTTCGGGTACCAATACCACCAATTGATCGGTGGCAGCACTGGTCACCGTTGCCACGACTCCATTAAACTTGACCACATTTTCGCTGAGGACGGAGCTAAAGGAGAAATCAGTGACACTAAGCGTAATCGCGTCGCCAGGAAATCCCGATTTAGAAGCAAAAGTGACATTGGGCAATACGGTAAATACTTCACTACTGGTGGTTTTATACCCCCAGCTATCCGGACCTAATTGAACAGTAATGTTGCCTGTAATGTTACCCGTAGTGCTCCAAGGTACTCTTACCTTCAATGCAGTCTCACTGGCACTGATCACCGATGCAGATATTCCATTAAAATATACTTTATTGTTGGAAAGGTCATTGGGTATAAAACCACTTCCGGTAATGGTTACTTCTTGCCCGATGCTCCCCTGTAACGGGGTAATATTAGTAATTTGAGGGCTACCATTTACCACTACAAATGGGTCGGCACTCGTAACTGGCTCTCCGTTTACGGTGACGGTAATCAGGCCAGAGGTAGCCCCACTGGGTACTTTTACAGTCATTTCATCGTAATCTGCCTTGCTCACTACGGCTTGTACTCCATTGAATTTCACAATGTTAATGCTGTCCGGTGGATTGTATGAAGGTCCACCTTTGGTCCAGATAAAGCTTCGGTAGGGGGCAAACCCTGATCCCTTGATTTTAACTTCGGTTCCTACTTGACCAATGTTAGGTTCTACTGAATTGATTTTGGGAACAATTGTCAAAACTTCTGAACTGTATGCTTTGGCCCCGAGTACTTCTACTGAGATTTTGCTGGTATATGCTTTAGGAACTTTGATCTTTATTTCGGTATCGGTCATAGAAACAATACTCACTTTGTTGACACCAATCCGTACATTTACGTGGGATGGGTCGGTAGTAAAATTAGTTCCTTTGATTGTCACAATATCTCCTTCATCTGCGTGACTGGGCGCAAACTCGGTAACAGTAGGGGTCACCAAATTTATTTGATACAATTCTTGTCCTAACCCCTTGTATTCAGCCCTCACTGTATATAATTGCCCATTCAATACTACCATCTCGGGTGATTGTAAAAAACCGGTCACCAGGGCCGTTCCTTCAGATGTTCCATCAGTACGCCAAATTTTATCATTAGAGGTAAAACACAAAACATCTCCCAAGGATATGAAACCTTTTGGTAAAAGCCTAGAGCCGTCTAGTGTTAATATCGTGGTAGATACGTCACCACCACCATCAACGGCTTTGTGCAACTCAGATCTATCGCCCTGGAGTGTTTCTACTACATTACCGTAATACAATGCTCCCTTAAAATTGATGGGGTCACTTGAAAAATGCTCAGGGAAAGAAACTTGGGTTGCGGTATCATTGCTGGTGTCTAACAAATAGCCCTTTTTGTTGAACACAAAGTGAGGCTTGCCATTCCAGGTATACATGGCCCCCATAGATACCGAAGTAGAAACGGTCACAATTTCCGAAGCGGCGTTCAAGGTATAGATGCCATTTCTACTTATGTATAATTTGTTATCAACAATCTCAAATCGATCTACTCCTACTGAAATGGGAGTAGTAATTGATACGGTATTTGCCGTGGTACCATCACTTTGCCACAGCTCATTGTTTCCGTTTACTCCAAAATAAATCTTTCCGTCATACACAATGATATCCGAAGGATCATGACTCACTCCCGAAGGGGTATCTATCTTCTTCACCAACTGGGTACCTGCCTCAGTACCATCGCTCTCCCATAACTCTACCTTGGCATCTTGGTCTTCCACCAAAAAATACAATTTATTATTGTAAACAACCAGGTTGGTTACTTTGGTACCTCCTGTACCGGGTATGACGTCTTTTACCAATTGAGTGCCCGCGTTGGTACCATCAGTACTCCATAGCTCATAACCATGGGTATTGTCAAAGGCAAAAAAATAGACCTTGCCATTCCACCCAAAATAGCGGATTGGATCACTGTTGCGGGTACCTGGTCGCATATCTTTGATCAATTGGGTGCCTGCTTTGGTGCCATCGGTCGCCCAAATTTCTCGTCCGTGTACTGGATCATAGGCCAAAAAGTAAACCTTGCCCTCAAAAACGTATAGGCCCCTGGGGCTACTACTATTGGTGCCTGGGTTGATGTCTTTGAGCAAGGTAACTTGAGCTTTCAGGTCCCAAGTACCTAAAGAACATATAAATGCGGTGGATAATAAAAAATGTAATAAAGTTTGAACTCGTATCATGTTAATTGAAGTTTGATAATTGACCTTTGGTAGTCATTTCGCTTGTAAAAATACAAATAATGTTTTGGAACTAGCCTTTAATACGGCTCAATATAAAGTGGATATGTTTTTAATGTTTGCACTTCCTCAAAAACAGCTTTGATTGCTCTGGGGTAAATTCTGAGTTTTAAAGCAAAATCATTTAAGTTTTATTTACACTTAAGCACTTTCAGCTTCCAATAGTATTGAGTGACAAATCATTCAGGAATTTCACTTCAAAGATTACCCTACTGTAATTGGAAGCAAATTTAGCTAAAAAAAACGTTCAAAAGGGCTCAAATCTTACTATGGGACTTTTAAACCATACCATTGGGAGTCTCAAATCTTTCCATAGCATCTATTTTTTTCATCTCAGAAGAATTTTAGGGAGTAATTACGGAAACTTTTTAAGAATGGAGTCTACAAATTGATACTTTTTATTGTTGGTTTGCTCACTATGTATTCCAAGGAAAATGTGGTTATTCAAGTACTTTTTATACGTGATAAAAAATATTCAACAGCAAATATTAATGAATAAAAATTAGTGTCCGGTTTTAAAAGGTTTAATTAATGATTTGATGTTAAACGCTGGTTAACTCAATAAATGATTCTTCATGTATTCATTTTGAAAACGTGGCTAAGCTCCTCTTAGCCTAATTGCCGCACTTGCTCCAGGCAAGCCTGAAGCAGAA
>CALDJV010000745.1 GCA_937899305.1 uncultured Cytophagaceae bacterium | reverse complement strand
TTTTTAACGGCTCCACTCCATAAGTTCTTAACGCCTACAAAATAAGGCGAAATGAGAAACGGTAATATTGACGAAATATCTTTAATTAAATTACTGATTATCAGAAAAATACATTTAAAAACTGATCTTAAAAATTTGGAGTGACACCAAAGCAAATAGAAATAGCCACTAAAAACTTGAGAATTATCGGAGCAAATTCGTTGCTTCGCTCGCGGGTGGGTAGACAGCATGGAAGGAGGGTGCATTGGCCTTGTGCGGTGGCATATGCTGTCGAGGCTTTTTTCCTTTATTTTTTGGCCTCAAAAAATGAAGCCGCCGGAGGTAACCGAGCCAAAAGCCGAGAAAATAACCTAAAACTACTCGTTTATTCTTATGTATCGTCTGTTTAATGAGCTAAAATAGAAATAATTAAATAGGCGATTATTACCGATAAGACATTGATTTATTAAGGAAACAGCATTGGTCGACAGTCCATAGTCCATAGTAGCGCGAAGCGATACAAATGAATTATCGCTTTGCGCAACCATTTAACAATGTGGCAATGAGCCGAAGGTGGAACAATGAGCGAAGCGGAGCAATTAGCCGAAGGCGCAACAATATAATGCTCTAAAAATGTACACTGATGAACAAATTTGTGCTATTTTGATACACACAGTAAGAAGCTTCTTTAATGTTTAAGTTGTTTTAAATCAGTGATTTAGATGCTTGGGTGTGCTTTTTGTGCAAGGCTGGGCAGCAATTAAAATAGCCAAAAACCATGTGGATCAACTACCTGAAAACAACCTTACGGAATCTACTCAAAAATAAGCTGTATACTGCCATCAACATGCTGGGGTTATGTTTGGGCATTAGCTGTGTATTATTGATTATTTTGTATATAAACGATGAGTTAAGTTACGATCGTTTCCATACCAAGGCCAATCGTATTTATCGAGTAGAATCCATTTATCAGGGAAAAGACCAAACCCATACTGCTACTTCACCTGGCCCATTGGCCCAGCGGTTGGCCAACGATTTTCCAGAAGTGGCCCAAGCCACCCGAGTAGCTTTTGGGGGCAATAGTTGGTTTGTGGCTTATCAGAAGAAGAAGTTTTATGAAAAAGACATTAGGACCGCAGATGCCAATTTTTTTGAGATATTTTCCCATCAATTTTTATTCGGCAATCCCAAAACCGCCCTGCAAAAGCCTCATTCGGTGGTACTGACCGAAACCTTGGCCCGTAAAATATTTGCCCGACCTCAAGAAGCCCTGGGCAAAGCCTTGCAGATTGACGATGTCAATTCTTCGTATACTGTAACGGCAGTAGTGGCTGATGTACCCGACAATGCCCATTTCAGTTTTACCGCTTTGTTTTCTATTAATTCGCTGGATAAAACAGAATACCAAAACTTTTTAACGAACTGGAGCAATCACAATATGTATACCTATGTACTGCTCAAACCAGGGGCTTCCATAGCGAATTTACAAGCCAAAATGCCGGCATTTTGCAAAAAAGTAATGGATCCTCAAGACGGAGA
Organism: uncultured Cytophagaceae bacterium; assembly: GCA_937899305.1. GTDB lineage: Bacteria > Bacteroidota > Bacteroidia > Cytophagales > Microscillaceae > Microscilla. Next base: position 5,286 of record CALDJV010000745.1, on the reverse strand, counting down.
TTTTAAGGGAGAAAATGCATTACTGTTCAAGGCGTTGACCGATATTCGTTTGGCTCCTAAAGTAGCGCGCGACATTGCCCCCCAAGGAAACATTACCTACATTTATATTTTTTCGGCCATTGCGGTATTGGTCATCCTGATTGCCATCATTAATTATATCAATTTGGCCTCGGCTCGCGCCTTTACCCGCGCCAAAGAGGTGGGTGTTCGCAAGGTAATTGGTTCTACCAGTCGTCAAGTTATTCAGCAGTTTATGTTAGAGTCTACCTTGCTGGTAGCATTTGCTGCATTGCTTAGCTTGAGTGTGGTAGAGGTATTGATGCCCTTATTTAATCAGCTTACAGGCAAAGCATTGAGTCTACGACAGTTTTGGAATCCTGCTTCTATATTGACTTTTGTAGGAATGGTCGGGTTGGTGGGGTTGTTGAGTGGTGTCTATCCAGCCTTGGTACTCTCTAACTTCAAGTTAGTCAAGATCATCAAGGGTCGGTTTACCCATAGTCGTCAGGGGGCTACCTTGCGCAAAGGACTGGTCATATTTCAGTTTGCAATGTCTACTACCATGATTGTGAGTACTCTGGTGGTATACCATCAACTGGCCTACGTACAAAACAAAGATTTGGGTTTTAACCAGGAACAAGTCGTGATTTTACCTTTGCAAGACTATGCTACCCGGCAAAAGATTCCAGTATTAAAGCAAGCACTGGAAAGGTATCCTCAAATTGTACAAGTAGCTGATGCCAATTTGGTACCAGGTTATGGGGGAGGCGTAGGGCGCAATACCCTCAAGTTTGAAGCTGCTGAGGGAATGCAAGAACTGACCGTAGACCAAACCAGGGTGGGGTATGATTACTTTGATTTATTGGACTTGACAATTGTTCAAGGGCGCCAATTTGAGAAAAAATATTCCACTGATGTCCACAAAGCAGTAATAGTGAATCAAACTTTGGTAAAGAAGATGCGCTGGGAAAAACCACTAGGTAAGCGGGTAGGTTACTATGTAAGAGACGTTCAAAGTAAAACAGGTTATCGGATAACATATGCTCAGGTAATAGGTGTAGTGAAAGATTTTCACCGACAATCATTGCGAGACAAAATAGAGCCCATGGTGCTTCAGATAGTACCCAATGGAGGCTGGCGGGTATTGGTCAAAGTACAGCCACAAAATCTATCACAAACGATGGATTACTTGGCCAAGACTTGGGATGAAGCCGGAATTGTATATCCGTTTCGGGCTTATTATCTAGACCAAAAGTTTGCCGAGCAGTACCAAGCAGACCAAAAACGAGGACAAATCTTTTTGTTTTTTGCTGGGTTGGCCATTTTCATCGCCTGTTTGGGGTTGTTTGGTTTGGCTACCTTCATTGCCCAGCAGCGTAAAAAAGAAATTGGAGTACGCAAAGTACTGGGAGCTTCCATGCCGCAAATTCTTCGTTTGATGGCTCAAGACTTTGTTGGGTTGGTCATATTGGCTAATCTCATTGCGGTTCCAATTGCGTATTGGGGGCTACAGGACTGGCTTACCAATTTTGCTTATCGTACCAGCATTCCGTGGTACTTATTTGGCATTTCGCTGATATTTACTTTGTTACTTGCTTTGTTCACCATTGGCATTCAGTCGATACGGGCCGCCCGGGTCAACCCTGCGAAGGTATTGAAAGATGAGTAAGGTTTAATAAGCAAACCCAGGAAAGGTGCCCAGACTGTCGGCGTAGGTTTGATTGACGTCTAAAGTAATGGTTTGAGCACCTGGATTTATCCGGCCTTTATACCAGAAAGATTGGTATTGGTCAACAAAACTATTTTTAAGCGCCAAAAACATTTGGCAGGGAGCACTCGAGTTAATAAAATTATTGTAGAACACCCGGTAAAAGTGAGCTTGAGATTGATACAACAAAAAATCATCCTCAAAACCTTCTTGATTTCCATACCGTTTTGCGTGTGCTTCCCATACCTCTTGCATTTTCTTTTGGTTATATAAAGTAAGGTAATGTGATGTATTGGATGGTACAGCGTAATCTTGATGGCCTTCTACTCTAATACTTCCAGAAAAGTTAACTTCCAGGGCTGCTCCCTGTGGATGATCAACCACTCGAATGGTTCCCTTCCCTGAGGTAATTCTAAGGGTGTTTCTCAAGGCCAAATGACTAGGAACAGGTGCATAAACAATGGCTTTTTGGTCGTCGGGAATTTCTAAATACAAGATATAAGTACTTTTGCTCATATTCAAGGCAATGCGCTTTTGGCGGTCTTTGTGCAAATCTAGGTAATGTAACGACAACACTGGAACACTTAACGAAGCCACAATAGCAAGTACTTTCCAGAATAGATGCTTTTTGAACTTGTAAATGATCCAACAAGCAAAAGCGAACCCAAGGGCGAGAATAATCAGGCGAGAGGCCAATTGAAGAGGAGTAAGCCTTAAACCAATCAAAAAAAGAGCGTTCATTTGCAGTAATAAAGTCATTGTTCACTTACGCGTTGGTTCTTTCTAATGGAGTAATATCGCTTGACAGGAACTATTTTCCATCCAAAACCTTTATCTTTCCATCAATTTAAAACTACCAAAATTAAGAAACATCTCAATGAAACAATCTTCATTTTTGCAAATACTACTTTCTTTTGTTCTCCTTACTTTTTTAGGGGCTTGTGGGGGGCAGCAGACCTCAGAAAAAGCGCAAAACAACCAAACTACAGCTATTTCCAAACTCAATTGGTCACAAATTGAAGCTAAAGCCAAAGGCCAAACGGTGAACCTAATGATGTGGATGGGCGATCCATTTATCAATGCCTACATCAAAAAAATTGTACAACCCCAATTAAAAGAAAAGTACAAAATCGACCTGAATGTGATCAATGGGCAAGGCAAAGAGATTGTATCAGCCCTGATGGCAGAGTTAGAAGCAGGCAAAACCAACAGTGAAATAGATATGATGTGGATGAACGGAGAAACTTTCTTTCAACTCAAACAAATCAAAGCCTTGTATGGTCCTTTTACCAACAAACTTCCCAATGCAAAATACATTGATTTTGATAATCAATTCATCAACACTGATTTTCAGCAACCCATCGAGGGGATGGAATGCCCTTGGGGAAATGTGCAACTGGCTTTGATTTACAACAGCGAAAAGGTGAAAAGTCCTCCGATGACTCTGGAAGACTTGGAGCAGTTTGTAAAAGCAAATCCAGGTAAATTTACCCTAGGAACCGAGTTTACTGGCATCACTTTACTCAAAAGTTTTCTGATTGCCCTGGCCGACAAGCCCGAAGACCTGTATGGTAAATTTGACCAAGCAAAATATGACAAGTATTCCAAAAAGCTATGGGAATACCTCAATCGCATCAAACCTTATTTTTGGAAAGAAGGGAAGACATTTCCATCTACTTTGGCTGCAATGCACCAAATGTTTGCCAATGGCGAGTTGTACTTTACGATGAGTAACAATGATTGCGAAGTAGATAATAAAATTGCCCAAGGGACTTTCCCTGGTTGGGCCCGGGCCTATGTGCTCAAAAGTGGAACGATTCAAAATTCACATTACTTGAGCATTACCAAAAATTCGCCCCATAAAGCCGCGGCGATGCAAGTGATTAATTTTATGATTTCGCCCGAAGCGCAATACGAAAAGTTCAAACCCGAGGTGTGGGGCGATGGTACTATCTTGGCCATAGACAAATTACCCAAAGAATGGCAAGATAAGTTCAACAACGTGCCTAGTCGTAAATACGCTCCCAAGCGTGCTGACATCCAGCAATATGCCCTCATGGAGCTGGCCCCTGAATATATGATTCGTCTGTACGAAGATTTCAGAAAAGAAGTGATTAGGTGAGGAGTTTATTGTTCAATGGCTACATTGTTCCGCCTACGGCTCATTGTTACATTGCTCTATTGTTTCGCGAGGCGATGATTTATTACTATTGTTCCGCCTTGCGTTACTATGGACCGTTGACTGTGGACTAAAAACAGCTCATTGCTCTATGGCTAGTTCCTTCGGCTTCGCTCAGGACTTCGGGTTGCGCGAGGCGCTATAGTAATTGTTGATGATTGATTGTTAATTGTATCGCTTTGCGCTACCGTGGACTATGGACTGTCGACTGTGGACTAAAAAAACTATGGACTAAATTAAAAACTACGAACTACTGACTACCAACTCCTAACTAAAAAACTAAAAAAATGCAAAACGCAATTATTACCGGATTCGATGCCCGTCGCTGCCTTTGTTGTGGTGGGTTTATGGTTACTTTCAGCGATAACCCCATTCCTTATGAGGCCGATTATTACCAATGGCGTATCGCTCACAATGGGCCAAATTTTGGGGTGAGTCATGCCTCCAACTTCCCATTGAGGGTAAAGGTCAGTTTCCAGCCCAAAGCTTCTGATTGTATAGCATCGTTAGGGGAAATTACAGTTACTGAGTTAGAAATAGTTACTCAGGGTGAGTGAAAAAGGGAATCCACCTGTTACTAGTTCGAAGGCCAGTAAGAAAAGGGAGAAAGTAGTGATTTTTCACCTTTATAAAAACGCAAAGGAAGCTGCAACCAGACAAACCTGGATAACATGAAGTACTAATTTTTAAACTCTTATAGGAACATTGTTGATTATAGGAGTTTTATTACTATCTTTTGGCCTTGATTCACCATTCTATTTTTATAAACCCAACAAACTGATGAGTTCACAAGGAGAAGATCTAGACAATGACTTTGATTTTTTTGCTTATTATGCCCAACTAAATCATCAAAACCTTATTCTTTCCTACAAAGGTCCACTCACTGATATTTTGTTGGCCGAGTTTAGCCGCGATATTCGTGAAAAGTTGAAAGAAAACCGTAAAGCTGGAAAAAAAGTGTTTTCAGTATTTATGGAGTTGAGCCAAAATGTATTGTATTACTCTAAAGAGGTCAATCACTTTGGGGATCGCGATAAGGTAGGTACTTTGGTAATTTTACAAAATGATGATGGATATCAAGTGATTACCGGAAACCTGATCAAAACTGACAGTGCCACGCTGTTACTGGATAAATGGAAGACCGTGATTTCGTTGGATAGAGACGCCCTCCGCGAATACAAGCGCAAGCTGAGAGATGCCCCTAGAGAAGGAGAAAGCCGTGGAGCTGGAATTGGTTTGGTACAAGTTGCGCTCACTTCCGACGACCTAGAGGTGAAAATCAAAAAACTCAACGATGAATATTCTTTCTTTGCGTTGTTTGCCAATATTTCTAAAGGCGAGAAAAAACCAAAGCCGACTGAGGGTTAAATAACCAGTTTTAAGTGCCCAACTCCCTAGT
>CALDJV010000744.1 GCA_937899305.1 uncultured Cytophagaceae bacterium | reverse complement strand
GAAATGGTTTGCTCATGGTGACTTATATTTGATGGAATGGGTGAAGTTTACTAAGTAATTCGTGAAGAATAAAGTTTCGTTTTGACTTCAAGTTCAGGGTTTGTTTTTGTCCATAGTCAACGGTCCATAGTCCACAGACGAAGATTTTAAGCAAGGTTCTTATGTTTCTAACTCGTTGAAATCGAAAGCCTATTTTTAAAGTCACTTGGCAAACAAACTTTTTCCGAAAACCGCAGAACGAAGTTCAAGCTCTGCCAAAGGCTAAATTGGACACTTGTGTTGAACATGTTATGTTATACTAAATTTTATGGGTCTAAATTAACAAATGGCTAAGAGAGGGCCTTGTCAAATTTTGCTAATTTGCCGCTTTGGTAGGTCATACTCAAAAAACATTTGAAGTACCAATGAAGTTAAAAGTCAAAAAAACTAAAAACATGAAAAAACAACTACGCTTGCTAATGCCCATATTGGCATTGTTGGCCTGGAGTTGTGGTGGAGCCAATCAGGCTGGCAATACCGAACAAACTCAAGATTCCAGCACCATCACAGATCAGACAACTGGAAAACCGACTCCTACTGAGGCCAACCCAGCAGCAGAAGGATTTGATGCACAAAATTCGGATAAAAATGCCATTGAAATTGCTGACAAGGTGATGAAAGCCATGGGAGGGCGTCAGGCTTGGGATGAAACCCGCCTGATTACCTGGAACTTCTTTGGTCGTCGTCAGCTCTACTGGAACAAGCAAACGGGGGATGTACGCATTGATTACAACAATGGAAAATTCAATGTATTACTGAATGTATACAATAAAGAAGGAGCACCATTCAAAGGGAAAGTAATGAAAGACAGTGTCGCTGTTACCCAACCCGATTCACTACAGAAATACCTCAAGCGAGGCAAAAGCATTTGGATCAATGACATGTACTGGTTGTGTATGCCTTTTAAGTTAAAAGACTCGGGAGTTACCTTGAAGTATGCTCGTGAAGATACCGTGCAAAATGGCAAAAAAGCCGATGTACTCACCCTTACTTTTCAAGGGGTAGGCGATACCCCCGAAAACAAATATGAAGTATACGTAAACCAGGAAAATAACTTGGTAGAAAAGTGGGCCTTTTTCCCGAAAGCTACCATGGATACTGCGCGCATTACCACTCCCTGGATCAATTATGAGCAACATGGTCGTTTGCTACTGTCGGGAGACCGAGGAAAATACAAACTATCAGGTATCAAAGTGGTAGACCAAGTCCCCGAAAAGCTGTTTACTACTTTTGAGAAAGTGGATTTGAAATAAGCCATTGAGCCTTGCTGATACAGATTTATTGGATATACTCTGGCCTCAGTTTCGAAACTGAGGCCTTGAGATAATATTCAGTTTGTAACTGAACTCGTTTTTATCAAAACGAAATTACATCATTGAATCATGCTTCGACCGTTTTAGAACTGGATTTATTGTGTGTTCAGGTCATTTTTTCAAAATGAGAACATTTGCAAACTGTTCCTTATCTTTGGGTTGAAGTTAGGGAACTTCAACCAGTACCAAGCTCCCTCAAACCCCAACTTTCACCCCGATTGGCATATCTAAATAACACCCCCCATACAACTACCACCTCATTTTTCGCTTTTCCCTTTTCCTTTCTCAAGGTTCATCTCCAAAACTGACAAATGTCAGTTTTTGCCCTGTAGATTGTCATTTGTTGCCGTAAGGTGGCGCGCTAATTTTGAAGCAAGATAAGAAACGAATACCCTTAAACTTATATTTTCTTGATCATGCAAGTAGAAAAATTTCAGTACGACAATCGGATCGTGAAGCTGTTCATCATTGCCACAGTGGTATTTGCCATCGTGGGGATGACGGTGGGCTTGTTGATCGCAGTACAGCTTTTTGCGCCTCAATTGAACTTCGGAATTCCCTATACCTCCTTTGGGCGTATCCGGCCTTTGCATACCAATGCCATTATCTTTGCTTTTGTAGGAAACGCCTTGTTTGCCGGGGTGTACTACTCTATGCAGCGCCTGCTCAAAACGCGCATGTATAGTGATGTTCTGAGCAATGTGCATTTTTGGGGATGGCAATTGATCATTGTGGCAGCGGCCATTACCCTGCCGTTGGGAATGACCACCAGCCACGAATACGCTGAGTTAGAATGGCCAATTGACATTGCCATTACCTTGATTTGGTTGGTGTTTGGAATCAATATGATTGGTACCATTCTGAGAAGGCGCGAGCGGCATATGTATGTAGCCATCTGGTTTTACATTGCTACTTTTATTACCGTGGCGGTATTGCATGTGGTCAATTCGTTTGAGCTTCCGGTGAGCCTTACCAAAAGTTATTATTTGTATGCGGGGGTACAAGATGCCCTGGTACAATGGTGGTATGGACACAATGCGGTGGCCTTCTTTCTCACGACTCCATTTTTAGGGATTATGTACTATTACCTGCCCAAAGCAGCCAACCGTCCGGTGTATTCCTACAAGTTGTCTATCATCCACTTTTGGGCCTTGATCTTCATTTATATTTGGGCAGGACCTCACCACTTGTTGTATACCTCGTTGCCTGGTTGGGCCCAAAGTTTAGGGGTGGTATTTTCTATTATGTTGATTGCACCTTCCTGGGGGGGAATGTTGAACGGCCTCTTGACCTTACGTGGGGCTTGGGATCGAGTACGGGAAGACCCCATCTTGAAATTTATGGTGGTGGCAGTCACCGCTTATGGGATGGCCACTTTTGAAGGACCCATGCTTTCTTTGAAAAATGTAAATGCCATTGCGCACTTTACCGACTGGATCATTGCCCACGTACACGTAGGAGGCTTGGGATGGAATGGGTTCATCATTTTTGGAATGTTGTATTGGATTGTACCTCGGATGTGGCAAACCACTTTGTTTTCAAAAAAATTGGCCAATGTTCACTTTTGGATTGGTAGTCTGGGGATCATCTTTTATGTATTGCCTATGTACTGGGCTGGTTTTACCCAAAGCTTGATGTGGAAGCAGTTTGAACCCGATGGACTGTTGACTTATCGCAACTTTTTGGATACCACTCTCCAAATTGTGCCCATGTATATGCTTCGTGCCTTGGGAGGGTTGCTTTATTTGATCGGTACTTTCATTATGGCTTATAACTTATGGAAAACCGCTGCTCAAGGTGATTTTTTGGCCAACGAAAATGCCGAAGCCCCCGCTCGGGACAAAAAACCAATGGCCGCACACAAGGGTGCCTGGCATCGAGTGTTGGAACGAAAACCAGTCGTATTTACGGTATTGACTACCGTCGCCATTTTGATCGGAGGTCTGATTGAGTTGGTGCCCACTTTCCTAATCAAGTCTAATGTGCCCACCATTGCTGCGGTAAAACCTTATACCCCCCTAGAACTCGAGGGGCGTGATTTGTACATCCGGGAAGGATGTGTGGGGTGTCACTCTCAAATGGTACGCCCTTTCCGTTCAGAAGTAGAACGTTACGATCCCGAAGGGGGACAATACTCCAAAGCGGGAGAGTTTGTGTACGATCACCCTTTTTTGTGGGGCTCTAAACGTACCGGGCCCGACTTGCAAAGACTAGGAGGAAAGTACGGAGATAGCTGGCATTATAACCATATGCTAGATCCCCGCCTTACTTCGCCCAAATCTATTATGCCTCCTTATCCCTGGTTGCTGAGCCAGACTTACGACAAAGAAGGCATCAAGGCCAAAATCAATGCAATGCGACGTTTGGGAGTGCCTTATCCTGATGGATACGAGGAAAAAGCGGCGGCTGATATGGAGAAACAAGCCTCCGAAATTGTGGCAAGGCTGGCCAAAGACAAGATCAAAACCAAGACTGATCGGGAGATTGTAGCCTTGATTGCTTATCTGCAACGCTTGGGGACTGACATTAAAGTGGACAAGAAACAGGCAGAGGCAAATGTAAGTCAATAAAATTTTTAGTGGTCAATGGTGAACAATCATTCATTGGGCACCATTTCTCATCCATCATTAATCATTGTAAAGATGTTCAAACATTATTTCGAGCAGATTCAAAACATAGGCGTTTTCCCGGTTATCTCGCTGCTTATATTTTTTAGTTTTTTTGTGATTTTGCTGGTGTGGCTCACCCGACTAGACAAAAAACATATCAGCGATATGCGCCACTTACCACTTGAGGTAGATGCACCAATACAGCCTGGAAAAGCCTCTGGTACTGGAAAAACCAGCAGAAAAGCCAGTAGAATAGAAAAAAAACGACTTCCTGAAAATCAAACGCGATGAAAAGAATAACACAAATACAGATCAAGAATGGAAAGTGGTGGGCATTCCTCCTTACTTTCCTGATCACGACTCCCTTGTGGGCTCAAGGCAAGGCACCTGTCAAAGAAGAACTGATCTTAGGGTTGCCCAAACCTGAGTTTTTAATGGTCACGCTCATTACCATGATTGTGATTGCTTCGGTGTTGGTATTGGTAGTGGCCGGCTACGTTATTTCCTTGCTCAACATCATATTGCTGAAAGAACAACGGGCCAAAGGCTTGGAACCTGAGGGGCTACTTAAGGGAATGTGGAAAAAATGGTTTCAAAAACAAAATTTTTCGGTACCCATCGAGCGCGAGGCCGATATTATGCTCGACCACGAATACGATGGCATTCAAGAGTTGGATAATCACTTGCCGCCTTGGTGGAAAGCCATGTTTTATGGGTCCATTGCCTTTGCGGTAGTGTACCTGGTGGTTTACCATGTTACTGGAAACTTTGCCTTGCAAGACGAAGAGTTTGAAATTGAAATGGCAGTAGCCGCCAAGCAAATTGAAGCCTACAAGAAAACCCAAGCCAATAACATCGATGAAAACAATGTGAAGTTTGTAAAGGACGATGCGGCGGCCATTGGGGCGGGTAAAATGGTGTTTACAAAAAACTGTGCTACTTGTCATGGAGGGAAAGGGGAAGGAGGCATTGGCCCCAACCTTACCGATGAATATTGGCTGTATGGTGGCGACATCAAAGGGGTTTTTAAAACCGTGAAATATGGAGCTAAAAATGGCATGCAGCCTTGGGAGAAAAAGTTGAAGCCAGAAGAAATACAAAATGTAGCCAGTTTTATTCTAACGCTACAAGGAACCAAGCCTCCAAACGGAAAAGCTCCTCAAGGAAAGAAGCAGTAGGGTTTTGGGAACAGAGATCTCAAAAGAAGGAAATACATTGTCTAATTTCCTGATCCCTGCCCTTTGTTCCCATACCCCTAAAAAAACAAACAAAGACGAATAACAACACCCATGGATACGCTGGAAGAAATTATAAAAGATACTGAGGCATACCGTGACACCATTGCTACGGTAGACGATCAAGGCAAACGGGTTTGGATTCATCCCAAGAAGCCCAAAGGTCGGTTTTACAATCGGCGCAAAGTAGTCTCGGTCCTATTGCTTACTTTGTTGTTTGGCGGACCATTTATAAAAATTGGCGATCAACCGCTGTTTTTGTTCAATGTATTTGAGCGAAAATTTGTATTGTTTGGGCGCTTGTTTTTACCGGCCGATTTTCATCTGTTTGTACTGGCTACCATCACTTTTTTTGTATTCATCATTTTGTTTACAGTCGTGTATGGTCGGGTATGGTGTGGTTGGGCTTGCCCACAAACTATTTTTATGGAAATGGTTTTTCGGCGCATAGAGTACTGGTTGGAAGGAGACGCCAACCAACAGCGTAAACTCAAAAAACGCCCTTGGGATACCGACAAAATAATGCGTAAGACTACCAAGCACATTATTTTTATCCTCATTTCTTCGCTGATTGCCCATACCGTCATGGCCTACCTGATTGGGCTGGAGCGTACGGTTCAGATCGTGACCCAACCGCCTACCGAGAACTTGGCTGGTTTTATTGGATTGTTGGTTTTTACCGGGATTTTTTATGGGGTATTTGCCAAGTTTCGTGAACAAGCCTGCATTGCAGTATGTCCCTATGGGCGTTTGCAAAGTGTATTGCTTACCCAAGACTCCATAGCCATTTCATACGATTTTGTAAGAGGGGAGCCAAGAGGCAAACTCAAGAGAAAAAAGTTGCTTAACAAATCAGAAGAACCCACTGCCCAAAAGCAGCTTACCCTAGATGATTTTACTGCCCCTCAAGGCGATTGTATTGACTGCAAATTATGTGTACAGGTATGTCCCACTGGTATAGACATCCGCAATGGTAACCAAATGGAATGCGTAAGCTGTACTGCTTGTATCGATGCTTGCGACACCGTGATGGATAAAATAGACAAGCCTCGTGGGTTGATTCGTTACGCTTCGCACAACAACATCACTGACAAAACCAAGTGGAAACTAAAGAATCCCAGGGTGCTGGGTTACACCGCAGTATTGCTGGTTTTGATTGTGGTGCAGGCTTTTTTGTTGGTAGAACGGGGCGAGTTTGAAATTACCATACTACGTGCTCCGGGTACCTTATACAACGTATTGCCCAATGGCCACATCACAAATGTGTACAATACCAGGGTGATCAATAAAAGCAATGAAAATGCTGCTTTTACCTATAAAATTGCGCACGATCAAGGAACGATTCACTTTGCTGGAAACGAACTCAAAGTACCCAAAGGAGGAACTGCCGAGGGTGTTTTTGTACTTGAAATGCCCCCCAAAGCCGTACCCGACATCAAGACCAACATCACGATAGAGGTATGGGCCAAGGGCAAAAAAGTAGAAACCATTCAAACCGTGTTTTTAGGGATGGGGAAGTAGGTAGTAAATATTGTTTCTTTTTCTATTGTTGCATTGTTCCGCTCGTATATTTATAAAAAGGAAATTACTATTTGAAAAATACAATA
>CALDJV010000743.1 GCA_937899305.1 uncultured Cytophagaceae bacterium | reverse complement strand
CTGGACATGGTGTACCAGGGGCCTTTATGGCATTGATTGGGCATATGCTGCTGGAAAAAATCATTTATCAACTCCACATTACTGCCCCTGCCCAAATACTCGAAAAACTCAACGAAGAGGTACAAAGGGTATTGCGTCAACAAGAGATGCACAATGACAGCGGCATGGACATGGTGGTACTTTGCCTGGAAAAAGCCTCTGAGCACGCTACTCAAATTACCTTTGCGGGGGCCAAAAACCCTTTATTGTATCTCCCCGCCAATACCTCACAAATGCAAATATTGAAAGGTACCCGCAAATCGGTTGGAGGAAAGTTTCAAACTGACATCGCATTTGAGAGCGAGACCATCACTCTAGCTTCTGGTAGTCAGATATACCTGGGTTCTGATGGTTTGAGCGATCAAAATAATGTCAAACGACGCAAGTTCGGCCAAAAACGTTTGATTCAGGTTTTAGAAGAAAATCAACATCACACTTTGAAGGCTCAGAAAAAAGCCTTGCTAGATGCCTTGCAAACTTTCAAATTGAATACCGATCAACGCGATGATATTTTATGGATGGGGATCAAATTGTAAATTGGTTTATACAAACACTACAATGATTTTTGGTCGGTCCCTTGGTCAAGTTTGGTTGCTGACAAACCTTTGGCAACGCTTCAACGGGTATCCACTCTTTATGCATTTACAAGCGCTTTCACTCCCAAAACCATTTTAAAAATAAGGCGAATACAAAGTTTTAACATCAGTCACGAGTTGAAAACTCTTCACTGGATACGCATACACTCGAATCGGCTATGGACTATGGATTGAATACTGTGGACTATTTATAACAATTCCTCAATAATCCCCCAAAACATTTTCAGTCCAGTGGCAATCAGTTCATCAGGAAAGTCATAATCGGGGTTATGCAATTGAGGATGGTGCTCACCCGAACCCAACCCAAACAGCGCTCCCGGAAAATGAGCAATGAATTGCCCAAAATCTTCCGACCATTTATTGGGCTGCTTCATCGTTGTGACTGACAATCCGTTGTTCTCGGCAACTTGTTGAATCACCTTTACACTTTGAGCATCGTTTACCGTAGCCGCAAATTGCTCAGTATAGTCTATAGAAATGCTTAGTTGATATTTTTGAGCAATTTCCTGGGCTTTTTGCTCTCCCGCTTGGGTCAGCTTGGCCATATCAACATTGGCAAAAGTGCGTAAGGTTGCCCGTACTTCTGCTTCTCCTGGCGCTACTCCAAAGGCCACTTCGCCCAATAAAGCGTGTACTACTGTCACCAAGGTAAAATCCTCAAAATCGAGCGTACGAGGCAAACCGTCTAACATTTGGACAATTTCGGCCATCGCTAGCGCGGGACTCACCCCATTTTGAGGTTCAGCAGCGTGAGAGGTCTTTCCCTTCAGCTTGACAATCATCCCCTTGGAGGCCGCACAAAAGGTATCGGTTTTTACCAAAATTTCGTGCAATGGGTAGCCTGGCATATTGTGCAAAGCAAAAGCATAATCGGGACTAACTTGGCCAAACTGAGGATCTTGTAACATTTGCAAGGCCCCTTCGCCCGTTTCTTCGGCAGGTTGAAATAGTAAGCTTACTTTGCCTTTGGGTAAATGCAACAATTGAGGCGCCAAACCTGCTACCATCGTCATATGACCATCATGACCACATTTATGCCCTTTGCCCGCTATGGTAGATTTATAAGCAAAGTCATTGATCTCCGTAATGGGTAAAGCGTCCAATTCACACCTAATCAAGATATGTTTACCAGGATGGTCAGATTCATAAGTTGCGATGACGCCAGTTCCTCCTACTTGCTCTAGCAATTGTTGGGGAGGAAACTCCTGCAAGAAATCTACTACGCGTTGTGCGGTTTGGTATTCTTCGTTGGCCACTTCGGGGTATTGGTGTAGCGTACGACGAAAGTTGATGAGGGTTTGTTGGTTCATTTATCTTTAGTTGGGAGTTGGTAGATCGTAGTTGGTAGTTTTGTTTTGTTTTTGAGTCCATAGTTTTCTTTAGTCCACAGTCGACGGTCCAAAGTCCATAGTAGCGCAAAGCGATACAATTAGCTTCGCTGAGCTTGCCAAGGCTAGGTTTAATCATTATCATATTTGCGAAAACAAGAAACTAATTGTCGCTTGGCGCAACCATTTAGCCATAGAACCATAAGCGAAGCGTTAACCATTTAACAATGCAACAATGAGCCGTAGGCGGAACAATAGATCAATCAACAATTAAAAATCAATCGTACAATTGGGTAATTTCTTTTGTAGCTTTTTCAGTTTACGTCGAGAGATGGGATTGCCCTCCAACACCAAATACTCTAGGTTAGGCAACGCGATGATACTTTTAGGCAAGTCTTTCAATTGATTGTTGCTCAGGTTGAGTGTCGTCAGGTTTTTTAATTCACCAATGGAGGCTGGAATGCTTTTCAGTTGGTTATTAGATAGCTCCAACGACTCCAGCTCCGTCAACTGGCTAATGCTTCCAGGCAAGCTTTTCAATTGGTTTCCTTCCAGCACCAACGCAGTTAGTTTTTTAAGTTGCAAAATACCAATGGGTAACTCCACAAACTGGTTGTACGCCAGATTCAGTTCTTTTAAGCTTTGTAAGTTCTGAAAACTTTCGGGCAATGAAGAAAGCTGGTTTTGCATCAAGTACAAATCCTTGAGCGTAGTCAATTGGCCGATACTTTCGGGCAAAAAAGTGAGTTTGTTATGCGACAAATGCAATTCCTTCAAGTGAATCAGCTTTCGGAGCGATTCGGGTAATTCAGTCAAGTGATTGCCATCAAAAGACAAATACTTAAGATTCACCAATTGGCCAATTTCTCGAGGCAAAGACTCCAAACGGTTGGCTTGCACATCGAGGTACTGTAGGTTTTCGAGGCGGCCAATGCTTGCGGGAAGCTTGGTCAGTTTATTTTTGTTGAGATACAAGCTTTTCAAGTGCTTAAGTTGAGTCACACCTTGCTGAAGCCGGGGGAGGTCATTATGGCTCAGATTCAGAATCTCCAGGTGCTCTAGTTTGCCAATGCTCTTGGGTAGGCTGGTCAATTGGTTATGATCCAGATAAAATTTCTCGAGGTGCTTTAGTTCGCCCAGCGTTTTGGGCAGTTTGATAAGATGATTATGATTCAACCACAACTCTACCAATTTTTTGAGTTTGCCTACTTCCTCGGGCAAGGTATGCAAATGGTTATGATTTAGCCAAAGCTCTTCAAGTTGGGTAAGGTTTCCCACCTCATTGGGCAGGGTTTCCAGTTTGTTACCCGACATTCCGAGTACCAACAGATTGGAGAGCTTTTGAATGTCTCTGGGGAAAATTTTGATTTGATGATTGCTAATATTGAGTTTACGCACCTCATTGGGCGATTTGAGCGCTTCTTCGACGGAACGAAACCCTTTGTATTTTTGGGCTTGCCCGACACAAACCATAGAAAGCAATAAAAATAAAGAACCTATAAGCGTTTTCACGATACGATAGATTTATTCACTGAAATTTTTAATCTATAAATAGTATCAAGAAAAGCACCAATTTGCATTTTGTAAAGATGAAAATGTAAATCAAGGTATAAAGTTTAGGCAGATTTGGATCTTAAAATCAATATTTTGATGATAATAGGTAAAGTTGAAAATCAATTGGTTCTATTGTTACATTGTTCTATTGTTCCGCCTTCGGCTCATTGTTCTATTGTTGCGCAAAGCGCTATAGTAATTGTTGATGATTGATTGTTGATGATTAATTCTGCGAAGCGAAATATCATTTTTCATTTTACGTTTTTCACTTTGCATTCAATCAGTGGACTATTGACCATCGACCAATGCTGTTTCCTTAACAAACCAATGCTTTGTCGTTAATAATCGCCTTTTAATTATTTTGTTTTTAGCTGATTAAACAGGCGTTACATAAGAATAAACGGGTGTTTTTAGGTTATTTTCTCTGCTTTTGGCTCGGTTGCCTCCGGCGGCTTCATTTTTTGAGGCCAAAAAATAAAGGAAAAAAGCCTCGACAGCATATGCTAACGCGCAAGGCCAATGCACCCTCCTACTAGGTTTCGCGAGCGAAGCAATGATTTTACCTCGATAATTCTTAAGATTCCAGGTTTTTAGTGTTTATCTACGAGATGATTTATGTTATCCTAAATTTTTATATATTACTGATATTCATAAGGTTAGCTGAAAGTATTTCGTCAATATTACCGTTTTTCATTTCGCCTTATTTTGTAGGCGTTAAGAACTTATGGAGTGGAGCCGTTAAAAAATGATCACTGACACCTTGGGTGGTGCGGCTGATATTGCGCGAGGGTGGAATGTTTGAGCATTTTAGGCGCAACGTAATAAGTTTAGCCAATACAAAATACAGCGACGGCGTTTAGCCGAAAAGGCAGAGCTTGGGCTTCGCCCTGCGGTTT
>CALDJV010000742.1 GCA_937899305.1 uncultured Cytophagaceae bacterium | reverse complement strand
CAAAAACAAGCAAAGTAGAGTACTTCTTTACTCTGGCGTCTCAGCCCAAACAAACCCAGGTAATACCAACCCGCAAACAACATAATTCCTACCAAGAACATGGTCATCAGCATTCTGCGTAATTTGCTTTGGGTCACTTGTTTCCAGCTACCAAGGGTAATTGAACGTACAATCCCACCTTTGCGATAATGAAAGTTGGCGACCTGAATAACAAGTTCTAGTTCTGACCAATCTGGTGATACTTCGATGACTTGAGGCTGATAGCAAGGAGTAGTTGCCGACTTGGTAGTACCAGGGTTGCCGACTTTGGCTACTTGCCTACCATTGATAAATACTCGCCCACTGGTACGCAACGAAGGCAACTTAAGGCCTAGTTTGTCAGGGACAATTTTGGGGAGCATGATTTTGAGGCGATATGTACCATAGCCTAACGAACTGATGGTATCGTTCGCTTGATTGGAATTGATCCATTTTCCGGGCACACCAACAATGCGCATTTTAGGGAGGTTCCCGGGGAACACAAAATCTTTAGGGGCTAGAAATTTTTGCCAATAAAATTCCCATTGGCCGTTTAATAAAACGCTTCCTTTTTCTTCAAAATCCCAACTTTGTAAATCTATCAAACCTTTTGTTGCCAAAGGGGTTTGACTCAAATGATTGGTATTACAGGAGTTGAGTAATAAGGATATAGCAAAAATAATCAGTAACCTGACCCGACCTTGTTTCATAATCATTTCTTTCATCAATTCCCTTAGATCTCCTTTATCTTTCTTATAAATAAGATCAATTGCGGTTTGTCACTTCATCAAGTATTTATACTATGTAAGGTACAAAAAGTTACCTCGAAAGCTTGATTATACATGTAAGATTAAACTGCTTTCTTTGTATTCTATAACTCAAAATTTTCAAGGTAAAAACTTTATGTCTTGAACAGTGTTTTAATGATGGTGGTTATTTTGCAGATGATGATTATTTAATAAGGTGGATAGCTTAATAATTTTCTTTAGCTCGTTATTTTGATCTACGACTGGTGTATAGGTAGAGTTTAGTACGATCGTCTTTTTAAAACGTGAACGAAATTCTAGCTGTACTTTTTGTGGAATACCTTTTTTTAGCTTCTCCCAAAGCATCTTATATTTGTCAGAGTTTTGGGTATCGTCGTCTAATAATATCGTATGGTGTTTTCCCAATAAATCTGTTCTTTCGTATTCTAACTCATTTAAGAACAAGGTATTGGCTTCAATTACATTTCCTTCGAAATCGAATTCAGCCACTGCTAAAGTACGTTTAATGGCCGAAATTTGCCCAACCAACTCCGTTTTGCTAGACTCCAGCTCTTCGTTCATTGCTTGTAATTCTTCTACCGTTTGGCGAATGCGTTCTTCAGAAAGTTGTAAGTTTTGATTTTGCCGCTCTATGTGTAGATATACTTTTGCGTTGAACAATGCAATAGCTGTATATACCGAAAAGTTCTGTAATAGATTCAAGTGATAATCCGTATAGGCATTTTTGCGATAACTTTGTGCGGTCATCACCCCTACTACCTGATCCTTCACAATAAGAGGTAAATAAATCGCTGATTCGGGTTGTTGGTCAATGTTTTCTGGCAACGATACTGCCGATACATATTGAGATGTTTCCGCAGCAAAATCATTCAAGAAAATTTTCTTTTTGTTTTTGAAACACCAAACCGACAACTTGGTTTCATCATCTAACGATTCATAACCAAAGACCACTTTATTTTCTTGTTTCCCTATAAAATCTAGTTTCTGGGCTTCATCGTCGTATACCCCGATAGAAAACACAGGTGCATCCAGCAGTGACTTCATATTTTCGTAAACCACTTCTACTATTTTCTTAATCAACAAATTAGAGGTAATTTCTTTCCCTACGTCCGTTAACAGTTTGATGTTTTCATACTGTCTGGTTACCTCATCAGTACGTTCTTTTACCTTGTCGAGCATGAGTTTGAAATCCCTCGATAGTTTACCGATTTCATCCTTAGACTGAATCTCGATGATCTCGGTATCTTCAGTAAAATTTTGCTCAATTACATCATTGATAGACTCTGATAAATCTCGAATTGGATTGCTCAGTTGTTGGATAACCACATAAATGAGTATGATGATGAGCACCAAAAAAACCCCAGTAATGATCAATAAAGTGGTGCGTACGTTTCGGGCCAGTTTGTCAGAAGCAATGGCAAGTTCTCCCGATATTTGTCGAATGTTTTTACTGAGTGTTTTCAGCATCAACGCCAATTGATGTTTCAATCCATTGGTAGCTTCTACCCCAATTTCTTTGTCTATCTCCACTATTTCAGAAAAACTAGTTTGATAAACATCCACTAAGTTTAGGATAGAGTCTTGACCTGCGGGGTTAAATATTTTGGCCTTTATATCGGTTTTTAGCAGCTCTACTGCATTGGTAAGCTTGGTTAGATAGCGGTCATCTTTGCGTAATAAAAAGTCTTTTTCGTGACGACGAATCATCAATATTTTGGCCAAATCTAATCGGTACTGCTTTTCTGCGGCTTCAATATCGTGGATATACTTCCTCATTTTACCAATCAATCCATAGTCTTTGAACCCTTTGATGGCTATCTTTTCTACAATCGTTTTGAAGGTCACATCCGCTTTTGCAATGAGGTTTTCTACATCTTTCACTTCTTTGTCTAACGACGAAGATTGTATCTCTCTGATTTTACGAAGCTTTTCAAATTTATTTTTGAGTTCATTAATTTTAGCGTGATGATCTACCACAAACCGGCTTTTGCCTGTTTTATAAAATTCGGGATTGATGATTTCGTAGTGAAAAAAGTCGTTTTCGAGGATGTGAATGTCTTTCACCAGTAAATCGATATTGGCTACCGCTTTACTTACATTGCTTATCCGGTTGTTCCTGAATTGTGACCATAGGAAAGTGGTGATGATAGAAGCTACCAACAATACAAAAATCGTAAATGATAATAATAATTTAGATTTTATACTTTGCAATCGCATGTTTCTATGTTAAACTTATCTCACCTTGTTCAACAGGCTAATAATCATATATTGTTCCAAGTTTTTACCCAAATAAATGTGGAGTATTTATGGAAAAAAAACACATTCAACTATTGATCTGAATTTGTATTCTAAAGCCTGTTCTTCAAACGCAATCTAAATTACGCAACATCTTTCGAATTGCAAAGTAAAGTATCATAAGATATCATCCTTGGTGGTTCTTAACCAAATACAAAACGCCTGACTAAAACCAATTAGCAGGCGTTTTGTATGACGAAGGTGACCTGAGATAAGTCAATCAGGCAGGGGCAATTCTATCGTTCAGGAGTCTGGTAAAACCAACTCATTCCTCCCATTGCATCATTCCAAGGGGCCAATCGAACCTACTCCATCGGTGTTGAATTTGGTATTTACAGGATTTCCACGATAGCGAATCTGTCCCACCCCACTAATGCCAGCTTTCAGGGAGCCAACCGCATGGGCCAAAATATTTCCTGCTCCATTGAGTTGGGCTTGTACTTCCATTCCCTCTAAATTGGCAGCTCTGATGGCTCCTGCTCCGTCTACTACCAGTTTTTGGTACTTGGCTTTGCCTTTTATATTGATTCCACCCGCTCCCATCAAGTGGGTTTCAAACTCGTTCAACTTTACATCCAAATAAGTGCGTGAGGCTCCCATTATCACCAAGTTCAGTTTTTTGCCCTGAATAAGCGTTTGGCCGTATACTTTGGCCTTTCCTTCTATTTCTATCAATTCCAGTTTTTTGAAATGTATATAAATCTTTAGGCGAGGATTGAACAATAACTTGGGTCTCTTAGAGGTGATATAAAGTTTACCTTGTTTTATCTCAGTGGTAATTTTGCTGACATCCAGCTTTCGTTTTGCCTTAAAAATCACTTTTTCCTCGTCGCCTTGGACTAAATATATTTTGGCTGCGCCGTAAAAGTTGAAGGCGGTGAAATGGGACAGTTGACGTGTTTCGCTGTTTTTGGCGCTACGCTTATCAGCAGCATTGGTTTGTTGTGCATTTGTATTTGCTGTCCAACCCAAAAATACAAACAGGGGTATGAGGAGGTAAGTTCTATCCATGGTCATTGCGTTTTGATTTTGATCTACTGGTTAGACACCTTCTCATTGTCAATGGTTGCTTTAGTTTTTTTAGTTAGGAGTTGGTAGATCGTAGTTGGTAGTTTTTTTTAGTCGATAGTTTCTCTAGTCCACGGTCGACAGTCCATAGTCCACAGTAGCGCAAAGCGGTACAAATAACTCATCGCCTCGCGCAGCCATTTAACAATGTAACAATGAGCCGTAGGCGGAACTAATAATAGTCCACAGTTTTACGTCGCTTTACGCAACCCGAAATCCTGAGCGAAGCCGAAGGAACTAACAATCAATAATTATCAAAGCGC
>CALDJV010000741.1 GCA_937899305.1 uncultured Cytophagaceae bacterium | reverse complement strand
AGCTCGTACTTGCCAGCCCACAAAAAATCATCAAATAAATGAATGAATGAAGTAATGTGTTCAAAATAAGTGTGAATTTCATACAGTGAATAGTTTTGAAAATATGAAGCCGTCGCGACTTCTCCATTGATCACGAATGTACAAGGTTCAGATGATTTTATATGGGGTTAATTCACCAAGGGTACATTTGAGTTTATAAACCATTACTTTTGATGTATGTAAAACTCCTAACCAACGTAAATATACAGCCCTTGAATATGTATTATTTTGCCAAAATGATAAATTCCACCCGACGATTACGGGCTCTTCCCGCCACACTGTTATTATTGGCAATGGGTTTGGTTTGCCCGTATCCCTTGGCTTTCAAACGACTTGCAGGTACTCCCTTAGAAGTGAGATAATCTCTTACCGCATTGGCTCGAGCCTTTGACAACATCCTATTTTTAGCTGAATTCCCTTGGTTATCAGTATGTCCCGCAATCTCAATGGTCATATTAGGGTAGCGCTTTAAGCTCTGAATCAAGCGATTGAGCTCTCCGTAAGAAGTAGTTTGAAGCGTAGATTTTCCCGTAGCGAAAAACAAGTTGTTCAAACGAATGTTGGCTCCTATCCGAATGGGTGCTAGGTACAAATCTCTTTTGATTTCCTTGAACTTATTCAATCCATTCAAATCCAAATGATTACTCACCGAATAAAACCCATCTTTATCTGCTAAAAAGCCATATGCTTTGCCTTGAGGCAGCACAATTTTATAGGAACCATCCTTGGGATTAGATTGAGCAATGCCCACCACTTTGCCTGTATTCAAATCTTGGTAAGTGATTTTTGCCTTCAATGGCACCTTCGTTTTATTATTCAAAACCTTTCCATATATCATCACCACTGGTTTGGGTTTGGCTGCTGTTGACATTTTCACCCGAAACAAATCCGTTCTTTTTGACTTGCTCACGTATGAACTCAAGTAGGCATAATCTCCTTTGGCAGTAATGACAAAATCTTCATCTGTACCCCGAGTGTTGATAGATTTACCCAAGTTTTGTGGCTTGCTCCATCTCGTCCAGGTATCATCTAATCGGCGGCTCATAAATACGTCTGCCTGACCGTATCCAGGATGTCCACTTGAAGAGAAATACAGGGTTTGATTATCGGCTGATAAAAAAGGGGAACTCTCTTTGGCTCCGGTGTTGATTGTTTTGCCAAGGTTTTTGGGTGTGCTCCAGCTACCATCCGATTGCAAAAAGCTGATGTACAAATCCGATTCTCCATAACTATCTCTACGCTGTACTGCTAAGAACAATTTTTGACGATCTAAAGATAAAGAAGCCCAATATTGGTTATAGTTGTTGTAATAGCCATTTACTCTCAGTGCTTCAGGGATGCCCCACCCACTTTTGGTACGATGAGTCAACGAAAATCCATCTCCTTTGGCGCGACCATCAGGGTAATAGGTTCCTCCCAACAATAGGCTATTGCCATCCGGTGATACTGCCAACACTCCATTGTGGTTAATGTTGTTGATAGGCTTCCCCAAGTGCCTTGCTTTACTCCATTTTCCTTGGTTGTCTAAAGTTGAAAACCACGCATCCTCTCGGGTTTGCATTACATTTTTAGGGTGGTAATTTCTAATAAAATACAGGGTTTTACCATCAGCGCTAATGATTGGAGTAATCTCACGGGAGTTTTCATTTACTTGGGCTCCCAGGTTTTCTTTTTTGTATCCCTGGCCTGCATTGGGCACCAAATTTATTGGCCGTTTGAACCGCTTTATCTTTAAGTAGTCAAATTTTACATAACGCACATCGCCCGCCATCAGGCCCACTTTATTTCCATAGAACGGATATTTCTTGAAATCAAGCAAAGAAATACGATGTACTAACTTCTCATTGATATAAAACTTTACTCCTTGTTTGTCTTTCGATATCTTTAGCACGTTTGCTACATTTTTCCCTACCTTGATCGCGGTACTTTTAACCCACTCAGTCAAGTTATAATCACGCTCTTGTTCGTACTTACCAATATTGAATGTACCATCTGTCGCGATAATAAAACGGTAAAAATTGTCCTGGTTCAACATTCCCCAGATCAATCCTGCACCAGTTTTATTTCGTAACTCTGTAGCCGAGATTCCTACCACTGAGGTTTCCAAGGCAAAGTCTTGCTGGGTATCAATGAAAAAATACTTGGCATCATAGCTAATGCCACTAGGAAGCTTTCGTGACCTGATATGATAAAATCCATCTTTTACCTGATAAAGCTCTCCATTGTATTTTCTAGTATACCAACGCCGTTGGTTGTCGTCAAAATTTTCAACGATTTGCTCTTGCTGAGGTTTTTGCTGAGCGCTCAAGGATGGTACGATTATAACCGCAACAAATAGGGTGAAAAGGGAATTGAGTAGTAGTTTCATGTCAAATAGATGTCATCAAAAAAGTGAGTGTATAAATGCAAAAAGGAATGGCTTCGTTAAAAGCCATTTCAGCTTCTAATCGTAAACCATTCCTTTTGTTTGTGAATGAGCGAATTATTTCGCCAAAATCGTAAATTCTACCCGACGGTTGCGCGCCCGACCCAATGCATTGCCATTATTGGCGATTGGTTTGGTTTGCCCGTATCCTTTGGATTTCAAGCGACTTGCAGGTATGCCCTTAGAAGCGAGGTAATCCCGCACGGCATTGGCTCGCGCTTTAGACAAAGCCAAGTTTTTACCAGGGTTCCCTTGACTATCGGTATGCCCAGCAATCTCGATGCGCATACTTGAGTACCGTTTCAAGCTACTAATCAAGCGGTTTAACTCTGAATACGAGGTCGATTTCAAGTCTGATTTACCCGTGTCAAAAAACAGGTTATTAAGGCGAATACTGGCCCCTACCTGAATGGGTGCCAAATACAAGTTACGTTTAATGGCTTTGTATCCACTAGCACTTTTCAGATCGAGGTGGTTACCTACCGAATAAAAGCCCTCCCGACTCGCCAAAAAGTCATAGGCTTTGTCATAAGGCAATATGATCTTATAAGAACCATCTTTCGGGTTAGAACGAGCGATTCCAGCCAGCTTTCCAGTATTCAAATCACTGTAAGCAATGCGTGCCGATAGCGGTTTTCCAGTTTTGCGATTCAATACCTTACCATAAACGAGTACTACTGGCTTAGGACGCGCACTCTTTTGAAGTTTCACACGCATGATGTCATACTTTGTTTCCTTGTTATGATAAGCCACCATATACGCATAATCTCCTTCGGCTCTTACTTTGAAACCCGCCTCTGATTCTTTAGTATTGATGTTGGGACCCAAATTTTGAGGTCTGCTCCAACGAGTCCAACTGTCATCGAGACGTCGACTCATAAATATATCGTCACCTCCATACCCTGGATGCCCATTAGAGGCAAAGTACAAAGTACGCCCATCGGCCGCTAAAAAAGGAGACTTTTCAGTTCCAAACGTATTCAGGCGGGATCCCATATTTTTGGGTTCGCTCCAGGTACCATCTGGCTGCAAAAAACAAATATACAAGTCTAGATCACCTTCACTGTCTTCTCGTTCAATCGCAAAAATGATTTTTTGCCGATCCGACGACATACAGCTAGAGAAATAATTATTTCGGTTGTAATAGTTCTTAAAAACTAGAGGCTTGGGCAACTCCCACCCTTCTTCAGTACGGTGGGTAATCGAGAAACCAGAAGTACTTGGGCTACCATCTGTTTTGTAAATACCATCTACGATAATGGTATTGTTATCTGGCGATACCGAAATGATGTTATTATGCGATTTGTCATTGATTGGCTTTCCGAGGTTTTGGGCCTTATTCCAGGTTCCATCACTTTTACGAGTAGCATACCATATATCCTGCTTCTTTCTTTTCATATTCTGAGGATGGTCTTTTCTAATAAAATAGAGGGTCTTACCATCCGGGGCTATCAAAGGAGCAATATCATTGAACGCAGAATTGATTTCAGTCCCCAGGAACTCTTTTTTATACTCTTTTTTAGCCCCGGCTACGGTGTTAATGCGCATTTTAGGTCGTTTCATTCTCAAATAATCAAACTTCCCTACCCGCTGTCTAGACACCATCATCCCCACATTATTTCCGAAAAAAGGATTCTTTTTAAACACCTCAGCCGACATTTTATGTACCAATTTGTTGTTGATGTAAAAACTCAATCCTCGTCTTCCAAAACCCATAATTTTCAAAACATTCTGTACATTAAGTCCCTGTTTGATCGCATCACTTTTTGCCCATTTCACAATGTGCTTATACTTGCCCTTTTTGTAACGACCAATATTGTAATTACCATCAATAGACACTACAAATCGGTAATAATACTTACTGGATTTATACCCCCAAACTAACCCCACTCCATTGCCATCGTCACCACTGGTTTGCGCCACACTGGTCTCGATTTCAAAGAGTCTTCTTGGGTTCAGGTAATATTCTTTGGTTTCATACCCAATTCCTTTTTCTTTCTTACAAATAATGTAATAATATCCATCCTTAATGGCATACGATTCTTTTTTGTAGCTTTTCGTATCCCATTTACGTTCATTGTTATCAAAATTCTCAATAAATTTATCAAGTCCTTGAGCGTACCCCAATGAGGTCATCACAAGAAGAAGAACTACGCACGAAGCGTATTTTAATAATATTTTCATAGAGTGTTGCTTAGAGTACATCTTAGTTATTTATACAATAGTGAGGTTTTATCTTTTCTTTATCAACCTTCAGTTCACCAACCTAGGGTTTGAGTTTATAAACCCCCATTTTGGGTTTATATAAAAAAGCAGTTCCCAACAAATTGGTTACTGCTTTTGGCCGATTGCCTTCATTGATCTTTACTATACTGCATATTTTAGCTCAGATCGACCAGCACATCTTCTGACTGAAACATTCGGCGCTACTCATTGATTTATTTCGCCAAAATCGTAAATTCTACCCGACGGTTGCGCGCCCGACCCAATGCATTGCCATTATTGGCGATTGGTTTGGTTTGCCCGTATCCTTTGGATTTCAAGCGACTTGCAGGTATGCCCTTAGAAGCGAGGTAATCCCGCACGGCATTGGCTCGCGCTTTAGACAAAGCCAAGTTTTTACCAGGGTTCCCTTGACTATCGGTATGCCCAGCAATCTCGATGCGCATACTTGAGTACCGTTTCAAGCTACTAATCAAGCGGTTTAACTCTGAATACGAGGTCGATTTCAAGTCTGATTTACCCGTGTCAAAAAACAGGTTATTAAGGCGAATACTGGCCCCTACCTGAATGGGTGCCAAATACAAGTTACGTTTAATGGCTTTGTATCCACTAGCACTTTTCAGATCGAGGTGGTTTCCCACCGAATAAAAGCCTCGTCGACTGGCCAAAAAATCATACGCTT
>CALDJV010000740.1 GCA_937899305.1 uncultured Cytophagaceae bacterium | reverse complement strand
TTAAATAAAATCTTTTCGAACCAAAAATATTAAAATTTGATGGCATTGAAGAAATTACTAACCATAGTATTTGTGTTAGCTATTTGCCAAACATATTCTTTCGCTCAGAACCAAATTGAAAAAGATATTGAACAAAAGAATAAGGCAAAGGCCGAAAAAGCAAAGGCCGATAGCATAAAGAAAGCCCTGCAAAACGCAAAACCTAAAAAGAAGAAAAACGAGAATTCGTTTTACAACAAACCGATTACCCCTGGTGCAAGTACAACCGAGGCAGGGAATAACAAAGGAACCAATGGAGTTACTTATAATCCTACTACTTTTCTAGACGCAGAAAACAGTTTTGGGATAGATGCGCCTCCAAAAAAGAAAGACTCAAGTGCAGCCATCGATACGGTCGCATTTGCGAAACGTTTTTTGTCAGCAAAAACTGAATCTAATAAAGAAGTGGAAGAGGGTGCCTTGAAAGACAAAGGCTTTTTGGCAAGTCTTAAAACCGCCACCTTAAATCCAAAAGACAAAAATTTCCCTTTGTATCGCTACAAAAAGCACAAGCTTAAATTCAAAACATTTGGTTGGCATCCATATTGGCTACAGGGAGCTCACAAAAATTACAATTTCTCTTTGCTCTCGGCAGTCGCTTTTCATGCTTACTTTCTAGACCCTACTACAGGTAGTTATGTAAACCCCAAACCTATCAAGGAATGGAAGGATACCAAGATGATTGATGAGGCCAGAAAGCATAAAACCAAAGTGTTGCTCAGTGTGTACAACAATGGAGAAGATAATAACCGGGCGTTTTTGAACAATGCGGCAGCCCGTACCAATTTTATCAGAATTATCCTGGCTTTGCTCAAAGAACGTGATGCAAATGGAGTACACATAGAGTTTGATGGATTGGGTAGTGCTGAAAGACAAGCATTCACTGATTTTATTTTAGACTTGTCATCGCAACTTAGAAAAAGCATTGACAATGCCTGGTTGACAGTATCTTTACCTCCTATCAACTTTAATGATGCCTATGACGTGCGCGCATTGGACAAATACGTAGACTTATTTGTTTTATCAGCGGGCGAGTTTTATGGAAAACAAACCAATACAAAGGCTGGACCACTAAGTGTAGTAAAATCTGGTTCTAACTGGTGGGATTATGATTTGGATCGTGGAATAGATGAGTATGTGGCTTCAGGGGTAACCGCAGAAAAGTTATTATTGACTGTAAATTATTATGGTGCTGAATGGAAAACTGATGGCTTGAAACCAGATGCCAAGGCGTTGGGTTTCGAAAAATATTTGACTTATGCTCAAATCAAGAAAATTATAGGAAAGGCAAAAGGATACGAAGAGCCAGAAAGTATGTCGATGTTTTATCCATACAAAGAGAAAGATGGCTATCATCAGATATGGTATGAAGATAGTACTTCATTGAGTAAGAAGTATGATTGGGTAATTAGTAAGAAAATTGGTGGAGTTAGTATTTGGGCATTGGGCTATGACAATGGTAATGCGAAATTGTGGGAAGTATTGGCTTCTAAGATGGCTGAACCATTACCCAAACCCTCGGCGAACAAGAAAGGGAACAGTCAGGCCAAAAACTTCTTTTCCAGAGCCAAGGGCTCACTGATGCGACTGCTTCGTAATCCGAAAGGAGCACTACAGAATCCATCATATTTTGCTTCAATGTTAATCTTGTTGTTAGGACCTGTCTTTGCCGGATTCTATATCATTTACCGACGTGGTTGCCATTTAAAGCGTAGTATGAATCTGTTGTTAAAAGGTGGTATTATTATGTTTTTGATCATGGCGTTTGCCCTTACTGCATTGGTGCTTACCCGTTTCAAGCATACTACACCAATCATACTATTGATGGCAGGTTTTGTGGTAGGAGCCATTGTTTTCTTACTACTTACCCGTCGTTCGCTTTCCGAACGGGAAATGCCCTAAATAATTACATGAACTCAAATACTAGCTTTTATACCACGAGACTAAATCGACCTAAGATGATGAAACTCGCCTATAGTTTTTTTCTATTTTTAATTGTTGCTGGATGTACACTTCAAGATCCCCAGCCCAATGATACGAACCAGTATGTCAAGTTTTTTGGAAGTGCAAGAGACGAGGCCGCCAATGCAATGCTTCCAGTTGATGATGGAGTATTACTGATTGGCTCCACAAAATCTTTCACTAGCACTGAAAAAGCTTATGTTACCAAAGCAGATGAAAACGGTAATGTACAATGGTTTGAAACTTATGGTGTCACTGCCAATACCGATGAAAGTATTACAGTGGCCAGATCAGCTATTCAGATTTCTAATGGTAATTTTTTAGTATTGGGTGAGGCAACACTCAATGATACAACCAATTTTATACTGTATGAGATCAAGAGCAATGGCGAATTGGCTGATGGAAGCCCCAAACAATTTGCTACATCTAGCAAGAGCGATCAGGGCTTTTACATTACTGAACTTTCTAGTGGCGGTTACCTATTGGCTGGAATCACCAGTGATGCAGTAGACAATACAAGTCGAGATTTGAAATTGATTAAAATAGATGAGTCAGGCAATGTTATTTTTGAGAGATCAGAAGGAATTAGCAATGCCCCTGATGAAATCACCAACGTGATAGAGGTAGAAGGGAACGACTTTTTAATATCAGGAACCATCAAACGAGGAAATTCCACTTCTACGGCTTTTACTGATTTGGTAGTGGTGCGTGCCACCGAAAATGGCCTATATCGTTTTGCCATTCCCTTTGGCAAATCTGACATGGCAAATCAGGAAGCCTCTCAAATTTCGGCTTTTGGAAAAGATTATGTCATTGTAGGGTCTACCGATTCCCAAGGTGACAAGGATGTTTACATTGTGCAGACCGATGTTGATGTGAGTGAAGCCTCGCGTATACCACACATTATTACCCCTAGTGAAAATAATGGAGAGGAAGAAGGAGTAGCCATTGAACCTACCAGTGATGGAGGATTTATTGTAGCAGGTACCCGAAGCTTCACTGGTAGTGGTCAAGCATCTTCCAAGGCATTTTTGATGAAACTGGATGATGCTTTTAAGATAGAGTGGGTAAAAGAATACGGAGATACGGGTAAATCTAATGATGGTCTCAATTCAGCTCGTTTTGTAAAAGCAATTGATGGAGGCGATGGAGGATATTTGTTGATGGGTACTTTTAACTTTGCCAATAACCAGGTAATTGGTTTGGTTCGAACCGATAGCCAAGGAAACACCCTCACAAAATAACCATTTGTTGTTAAAGATACTTCTAAAGGTAAAACGGCTACTCAATCAATTGAGTAGCCGTTTTACCTTTAGTATACTTTGGGTTAGCCAAACTACACATTGAATCTGAAGTGCATGATATCTCCATCTTCTACGATGTATTCTTTGCCTTCTTGTGAGATTTTACCTGCATCTCTACAAGCCGATTCACTACCAAACTCCTCATAATTGGCCAATTTGATTACCTCTGCCTTGATAAAGCCTCTCTCAAAGTCGGTATGAATGACTCCGGCAGCTTGGGGTGCTTTGAAACCATCAGTAATGGTCCAGGCACGTACTTCTTTTTCTCCTGCCGTAAAATAAGTAATAAGATTGAGTAGTTCATAAGAAGCTCTAATCAAACGATTCAATCCTGACTCCTCCAGGCCATACTCTGCCAAGAACTCCAGTTTTTCTTCGGTCGTTTCTAAGGTAGCAATCTCGGCTTCAATGGCAGCAGAAATGAGTAACACTTGAGCATTTTCGTGTTTGACTGCTTCCTTGAGAGCTTCTACGTGTTGGTTGCCTTTGATAACCGACCCCTCGTCTACATTGGCTACATAAATGACTGGTTTGATGGTAAGCAAATGCAAGTCGTGGATAGACTCAAGTTCTTCTTCGTTGAGTTCCAGGCTACGCACATTTTGTCCACTTTCGAGAACCTCTTTTATTTTTTCGGCGATAGCAATTCCTTTTTTGGCTTTGGCATCTCCCGATTTGGCCACCTTTTGTAAACGTTGAATACGTTTTTCGATGCTCTCAAGGTCTTTCATTTGGAGCTCAATGTCAATCACTTCCTTATCGTTTACCGGGTTTACGGTTCCGTCAACGTGTACGATATTTTCATCCTCAAAACAACGTACCACGTGGATAATTGCATCTACTTCCCGGATATTGGCCAAAAATTTATTGCCCAAACCTTCTCCTTTGCTGGCTCCTTTTACTAATCCGGCAATGTCAACGAACTCAATAACGGCTGGTAGCACCTGTTGTGGATTTACCAGTTTCTCAAGTACTTGTAAACGATGATCGGGTACCTGTACTACTCCTACATTGGGTTCAATAGTACAAAATGGGTAATTTGCTGACTCAGCCTTGGCACTTGACAAAGCATTGAATAAAGTAGATTTCCCTACATTGGGTAACCCTACAATTCCACATTGAAGACTCATTAATCTATATTTTGTTAATTCTATTCAAAAAACTTCCGCAAAGTTATAAAATCTCTCGATACTACCCTACAAGCTTGTGGTGGAGGTACGGATCATACCCAGAAAAATAATAAATAATAGCGACATCAAACCAAAAATAATTTATGAAGCAATTATACGCTATAAATTGAACGATCGTTTATTATTTGTGTGACTAACAAAGGAATGGTGTATTTCGATGCATCATTTCTTTATAACTTCTTGTATGTAAAGGCTACTTTCTAAAAAGTGGCCTTTTTTTAATCCCTTATTTTGTACAC
>CALDJV010000739.1 GCA_937899305.1 uncultured Cytophagaceae bacterium | reverse complement strand
TATGAATCGTCTTATAAGTAAAGCGTCGCTCATTTAAGATACTTGTAAAGAGTTCGAGTCGCTCGAGCAAATCATCAAATACACTTAGTTTTTCCTCTAAATCATTTAAATATACCAACAGTGCTTTTGCATCTTTTGGACTATATTCAAGGACTTCTTGTTTACTTTCATATAATCCATTTTTAGTGAGTTTTTCTTGCTTCATATTAAGAGCAACGAATCTCTCATTGTATTCTTCCTCAACTATCTCGTGCTTTTCTGATATTAAGCGTCTTGGATAAGAGTTATCCAACCTCTGTATGATCTTTAAGGATTCTTCAGATTTATTGATAATTAACTCCTGCAACTCTTCGGAATATCTTTTGATAGCCTCTACCATTAAAGTTTGATCTCTGTGTACAGAACCTGTTCTCTCAATATTTGGAACCTTTATAAATAGTCGTTGTTCACGTATTAAATATACATTAACGGATGATAAGAAGTCATTAAACTTGCCCTGTTTTAACAGTTCATGATCAATCAAAGTTCTTGTTCCTGATAGGCGTTCATGGTACTCAATCACAATCTCTTCACCTGATAAAATTCTATCATTTCTGTGATCAATCCATTCATTCTTACTTATTCTTCTGAATGGCAAAGTCCTCGCGATTTGTCTAATTAACTCATCATAAGTTCCTTTTTCATAGTTCAACCGATCTATTTCGGTTCCATTCTTTTCAAGTATGAATATTATTTTTTCTTGCTTTTGTTTCTCTATTGATATTAGAACATCTTGTTCCAAAACAAGCTCTATCCTTTCAAATATTAATCTTTCAAAAAAAAGAAAATTACGATTAAACAAATGAAAAATGATGTTCAATATCTGAGTTTTACCAAAACCATTAGGCCCAGTCAAAATCAATACATTGCCATCATTTTCATCAGGAAATTTGATATCATAGTCGAATAGATCAAAAAGCTTTTCTATTTTGATAGATAATATTTTCATTGTTTTTCCCCATAGTTTACCTATTACGCAATATGCTTTTTTTAGTGATAGGTTGCAAGCTTTTTATGTTTCAGCCTCGACAGGTTTTCAAACCCACCAAGGCTAAAAACTAACAAACAACCCTTAGTAACGCATTCGCAATAACTGTCGTTTTTCTCTACTACCTGAACTGCTGGACTTCGTTATTTTTATTGCCCGTAGCCCTGCTATGGGCGCAAAAAATGCCTCGCCCAACAATTCATGCATATGACCAAATCGGACACTTATTTTGAAAGCGTTACTTAATACTTCGCATTGATACACGCCCGCACAAAACCACAAAGTTTGACTTCGTTGATCAAATACGCCACCTCTTCGTGGAGCATTTGCAAACGGGCCTCCAGCTGTTGGGCGGTGGTCTTGTCCAATGGTTTGTAGGGTTTAGAATAGGTATTGAGCGGTTCTTCGGCTTCAAACACCAGGCGCTCGAGTCGGGCGTGGATGCTCTTCTGGAGTAGCATTAATTGCATCGAATTTGGAGTAGGGAATGTTTCTTTTGGGGCACAGATTTCCTGCCCATTCAAGTTTTGTGTATCTTGCATGTCTGTAAATTAAGTTTTGCAAAAGCCCTTGAGGTTGATCGCCAAATCAGAACCTCTTGGGCTATATTTCACCTTGAAATACAAGGTAAATATAGTAATTTATATCAGTTATTGAAAATATTTATGATGTAATTATAATTCATCTTCAAAGCGAAAAATAGTTTTGAAATTTCCATATTCACTCATAATACGCTTCATTCGTTTTTCCGATACTTTTTTCCCTTCCTTATAAAAACAGTATTTCGCATCTCTCAATTTAATTTTATCCTCAGTAGGCAACTCAGGAAATTTATTCTCCAAAAACCAGCGAAATGCCTCTTCTATCGCTTCAAATTCTTTCATTGGCTAATTGTTATTTTTTATAAAGATAACGGTATGTCGCGACAATTCTAAATGGAGGGTTTTCAATGACAAGTCTGAAACAGTACACTCCGAAATCATTTTTTGTTACCACTCGATGCTTTGCAATCTCTCTTGAAAAAAATGTAGTTTTGCAAACATCATTACAAATTAGCTCAGCCCTTCTTTGTATGATTAACTGGATAAAATATTAACAGCTTTGTTCTATGTCTTTTTTAAAATACTGTTTTACGAGTTTTCTCATTATACATTTATGCAGTGGGCCATTATTAGCCGCCCACCAAGGCGCCATTCAAGGGAGTGTGCGCGATGCCACGGATCAACTCCCCCTTACTGGGGCCACCGTTTTGGTCGTAGAAACCAACCAAGGAACGGTAAGCGATATTTTTGGGAAATATCAATTCAATGACTTGCCCGCAGGTGAGTATACCCTCAAAATATCGTACGTAGGATATGCCAGCCAGCAAATCAAGGTGAAGGTAAAAGACAACGAAAGTGTGCAAGTGAATACCACGCTGAAACCGAGTAGTTTTATGCTATCCGAGATTACGGTATCACCGCAAAACCAAGCGGGGGTTACCCAATTAAACACGCTGAGCAACGTAGATATTCGTTTGCGCCCTACCCAATCTTCGCAAGACATATTGCGTATTGTACCGGGTTTGTTCATTGCCCAACACGCGGGTGGAGGCAAAGCCGAACAGATTTTTTTAAGGGGTTTTGACATTGACCATGGCACCGACATTCGCCTTTCGGTAGACGGAATGCCGGTAAATATGGTCTCTCACGCCCATGGGCAAGGTTACTCCGATTTGCATTTTGTTATTCCAGAAACGGTAGAACAAGTAAATTTTGAAAAAGGACTATACCACGCCAACCAGGGAAATTTTGCCACGGCAGGATTTGTAGCCTTCAAAACCAAAGATGTGGTACAACAGAGTAGCATTTTATTAGAGGCCGGGCAATTTGATACTTACCGTATGGTGAGCATGATTGATTTATTGGGTGAAAAAAGAAGGAAACAAAACTTGCAAAGTGCTTACTTGGCCGCCGAGTACATGGGTTCGGCGGGCTACTTCGAGAGTCCCCAAAACTTTACTCGTCTCAATCTACTTGCCAAGTATCATCAATACCTCAGCGATGACAAAATCCTTACGATACAGGCTTCTACTTTTAATAGCCAGTGGGATGCCTCGGGGCAAATCCCCGATCGGGCCGTTCGGCAAGGTTTGATTACCCGCTGGGGAGCTATAGATGATACCGAAGGAGGCACTACCAGTCGTACCCAAGTATCGGTAAAACTAAAGCAAACTCAAGCCAATGGTGGTATTTGGGAAAACCAGGCGTATTTTATCAATTATAACTTTGAGTTATACTCTAATTTCACCTTTTTTCTGAACGACCCAATCAATGGTGACCAAATTCGCCAAAAAGAAAACCGCTCTATTTTTGGGTATCAGACCAATTACTTTCTGGAATCTAACTTGGCTGGTAAAACGCTGCAACACCACTGGGGTGTAGGTATTCGTCGCGATGATGTACGCAACAATGAACTCTCGCGCACTTTGGGGCGAGCCACTACTTTGAGTCGAATTGCGCTGGGTGATGTACTGGAAACCAATGTTTTTGCTTTTGCCAACGAAACTTTGCAATTGAGTCCCCGCCTGACCGCAGTGTTGGGGGTACGGGTAGATCACTTTGATTTTGAATATGTAGATGCACTCAACCCTGATTTCCAACGACAAAGCCAAACCCAAAATATTGTAAGCCCCAAGCTTCGCCTGACTTATGCGCTGAATGATCGAATACAGTTTTTTGCCAAATCGGGACTCGGGTTCCACTCCAATGATGCTCGAGTGGTGGTAACTCAAGCAAGTCGCCAAACTTTACCAAGGGCCTTGGGGGCCGATATTGGTACCAACCTCAAGCCTTTGCCTAATTTATTGATTTCGCTTACTGGTTGGTGGCTCGACCTCGAACAAGAGTTTGTATATGTAGGCGACGAAGGCATTGTAGAGCCCAGCGGTGAAACACGTCGTTTGGGAGTAGATGTATCTATGCGCTATCAGGTTACTCCCTGGCTGTATGCCGATGTAGATGTCAACTACACCCACGCGCGTAGCAAAGAGGGCTTAGAGGGAGAAAATTTCATTCCGTTAGCCCCTTCGTTTACCAGCATTGGAGGGCTTACTTTTAAAACCAAATCGGGATGGAATGGCAGTTTGCGTTACCGCTTTATGGATGATCGGCCGGCCAATGAAGATAATAGTGTGGTGGCCTCGGGGTATTTTCTGTTGGATGCCAACTTGAACTATACCCACAAAAAGTTTGAAATCAGCCTATCGGCCCAAAATTTATTGAATCAAGACTGGAACGAAGCACAATTTGAGACCGAGTCGCGTTTATTCAACGAAACGGCATCTACCTCTGAAATTCACTTCACGCCAGGTACTCCATTTTTTGCCAAGTTAGGCCTGAAAGTCTTCTTTTAATGCTTTTTTAGCCCTGAAGGTTTCCCATTAGCCCTTCCAGGTTTCCGAAACCTGGAAGGGCTAAATACTCAAAAACTTAGTACATTGGAACAAATGCAAGTTTCGTTTTTACAATGGTGAATTTATTTGAAGTAAATCCCTTCTTCCTCCAACGATTTTAATCCTGACAGGTTTTGGAAACCTGTCAGGATTGGTTATGAAGTGGTAAAAACTTTTCTTAGTAACTGCTATACTAGTCGAAATAATCTCACGACCCCTGATTATCACAAGTCGATGAATTGCTCGTTGTCTGACCATTGCATTTGGTAGCT
>CALDJV010000738.1 GCA_937899305.1 uncultured Cytophagaceae bacterium | reverse complement strand
GAAAGCGTTACTAAACCATTTTTTTTCTTCAGAAAGGGCAAACTTTATTAGAACTATTTTAATTTTGTGCCCAATAATCTAAGAATGATTTATTGTATACTACAAACAGGATAAAACCTAAAATAACGACTCTGTAGCTAAATAAAACTATCAAATTCCTTAACAGAGTCGTTCAAAGTATATTTCTTTCTAAGTAAAACAGAAAAAATCATCTTTTAAGTTGCTAAATACGTTTTTACGTATAGAGTGTCTACCAAAATTAATTTAAATCTATGGATAACGGTGAATTCAGCTATAACCAAGCTGTATTTGGGCTGATGCTGATGGGCGCAAAAGCCGACGGTGTACTGCAATCAGAAGAAAAACGCTTGCTGGTAGATCTTACCAGTGAAGAGCATCATTTGACTGCCGAAGAATACAAATTTGTGATTACTGAAGCGAAGAAACTATCGGACGACGAATTTGTGGAAAAAGTATATGCTACACTGAACGAGCACGACTATGCAGACCGCATCAAGGCGTTGTATTGGTTATTAAAACTATTGAAATCGGATGACAGCTCTGATAACGACCAAGAAGGCAATCTCGAAGAAATGGAAATTTACCGAAAGGCCATTATTGCGCTGGAAGTTACCTCAGATGATGTAGAAAGGTACGAAAGCGAAAAGGATGGGGTGGCTTGATGACCAATTGTTGATGATTGATTATTGAGGTTAGTAATCCATTTTTACGCTTTTTCAAATTGAAAACCCAATCAACAATCAATCATCAACAATCAATGTTTAGTCCTCCAATACATTGCTCATAAAGGTACTTTTGAACCCTAGCCAAACAATGAGAAAAATGATGCCCCAGGTAAGGTATACATAGTAATAATCTTTGATGCTTTTGAATCTGGTTTCGGTAATTTCTGTTTTCTCAAGGGCATTGATCTCGGCAAATACATCGGCCAAGGCCTGGTTGTCGGAAGCCCGATAAAATTTACCCTCCCCTATTTCGGCTATTTTCTTCAAGGTAGATTCATCAATGGTATTCTCTACATATTGGGGTTGACCGAACATGTCTTTGCCATACGGTACTTTACCTTCGCGGCCCACCAAAATCGTGTAAATTTTGATATTGTAAGCAATTGCCAAACTCGACGCAGTAATAGGGTCCAGGTTTCCAGCCGTATTGTCCCCATCACTTATCAGAATCATTACCTTAGATTTGGATTTGGATTCTTTCATGCGAATCGTACCCATTCCCAAGGCACTCCCGATGGCCGTCCCACCCTCCTGTATCATATCCTCCCGAATATCATCTATGTATTGGTTCAATAGCTTGTAATCAGTAGTCAGAGGCGAAACTGAGTAAGCCTCCCCGGAAAAAATAACCAAACCAATCCGGTCATACTTACGGCCTCTAATAAAATTTTTAGCTACCAATTTGGCTGCCTCCAGTCGATTGGGGGTAAAGTCTTCCACCAACATAGATTCCGAGATGTCTAGATTTAACAAAATGTCAATGCCTTCAGAAGTTTGATTGATATTTTCGTTGGTACGTTGAGGTCGGGCCAGCGACAGCATCAAAAAGGCAATGGCCAACATCAATATAAAAGGTGGAATAAATCGCAACCAATGAAACTGACTGGCTTCTAATTGCTCTTCGGCAAAAGCAACTTCTACGTTTTGGCGAAATCGTACATGGATGAGCCAACGCAAAGCAAAAATCAATGGAATGGCCAAACTCAAATAAACGTATAGTTGGTTGCCCCATTCAAAGTTGAGCAAGGTTTGGGGCAAAAACCACTCGATAGAAAACCATTCCCACGTACTCGTTACAATATCATTAAGCATTTCTCAAGTTTTCTTGTTTCGACTCAAACCTCAAGATAGAAAAATCTTTCAAGACATCCAGCGCCTCACTGGTTTTGTCGTTGATGGATTTCCCATAAATTACCCGGTCTATCAGCTTAAGTGATTGCACCAATTCGCGATTGGGCATCAATTGGCCAATCTCCTTAGAAGTGTATGTACTGAAGGGCTTGTCCTCGATGAGTTCAAGATGTTTTTTCCAAATGGTCAGGGCTTTTTCGATGTCGTGGATAGAGCTTCGCGATTTAAAACGGTTGGAAAGGCGGTTGAATTCTCGCAAAAAACGGGTATGCCGGGACTGAAACTGGTACAAACTCAAAGAACGGCGAATTCTTTTTCCCAGTGCAATCCAGCCAATTAATAACATAATGACCACCCCAGTAATAATCGCAATAAGGTAAGGATAGTTGAACATCTCCTTCATAGGCTGAGGATTGATGTCTTCTTTGGTTTTCAGCTTTTTAACATCGCCCTTTACCAGTTCTTTCAAAAATATAGAATCGGCCTTGGGGTATACTTTTACACAGTCTTTAGTCGTAAGGATAAAAACTGGTATTGCTATTTTTTGTACTTTGTCTATCTCGAAAGTAGCCAATTTGTACACCACACTATCAATACTCCCTCCGGAGGTGGTTTTGGTAGGGTAGTATTTATTTTCGTAAAACTCAAAAGGAAATGGGTC
Source organism: uncultured Cytophagaceae bacterium (assembly GCA_937899305.1). Taxonomy (GTDB): domain Bacteria; phylum Bacteroidota; class Bacteroidia; order Cytophagales; family Microscillaceae; genus Microscilla. Next base: position 2,202 of record CALDJV010000738.1, on the reverse strand, counting down.
ACCAAAATATTCTTTGCCTGGAAAAATGACTTCGAGATTGGCGGGGTGCTTGAAACTAAGGGAATAATAGACGGGTAATCCAATGCCTATGCTATCCTGAATAAAATAACCAACTGGTTTATATTGAGTGTACTCAATGGGCAAAGAAGTGGCTGTTTGTCCCCACCCAATGGTCAATGTCCACACACTTATAAAAATACTATGTAAAATTTTAAGCTTCACTTTTCAATATTTAATTCCTGTATCTCAACCTTTGGAGTACTTTTATTATCGGTTGGCGGTTTTTTTATTTCTTACCTTGAACAGTTTAATCAATTTGGGCACAATATCTTCATTTGTCTGAACATTTAGATAATTCGCGTGGTATTTTCGGCAAGTGCTTTCCAAATTCTGGCGATTTTCTCGATAACGATCAATCAAATCTTTACGAAAAGACCGAGACGACGTATTTACCCATACAATTTTCTGCGTTTCTTTATCTATCAGAGGCAAGATCCCAAGTTTGGGCATCTTGCGTTCTTTTTCGTCTACCAAATGAATCACAATCAGGTCATGTTTACGCGACATGGCCTTAAGAGAATGGAGGTAGTTTTTGTCATCTATGAAGTCAGAAACCAAAATTACAATACTACGTCGTTTCATTAGGTTGAGGGCGTAATGGATAAATTTGGTGAGGTCGGTTTGGGAAGATTGAGGCTCTAGCTTGAATAGGTTCAACACAATCTCATACCCTTTTTTCATACCTTTGTCGGGCTTAATATACTTTTCTTTTTGATCGCTGAAACAAATCAACCCTACTTGGCTCGATTCTTTTACCGCCGAAAGCGCCAACACACTACATATTTCTTTGCCCACCTCTAACTTGGTACGTTTCTGAGAGCCAATGTTTTGTGAATCGCTCACATCCAGCAAAAAGTAAATTGTTTGTTCTTTCTCTTCTCTAAATACTTTGATATATGTCTCCTCTCCTTTGGCACTCACGTTCCAGTCGATTCGGCGCACATCGTCTCCATACTGATAAGCCCTTACGTCGTCAAACTCCAAACCAGATCCTTTGAATACCGAATCGAAACTTCCCCGCATTTGCGCATTCACCGCCTTGCGAATCCGAATTTCGTAATTTCTTATTTTCGAGAGTATTTCTTTCATTTCCATGCTTCACCCATTATTTTTCTATTGTTACATTGCTCCGCTTCGCTCATTGTTGCATTTTTTCTATTGCTACATTGTTCCGCTTCGCTCATTGTTAAATGGCTAAATGGTTGCGCGAGGCGATGGTTAGTTTCTATTGCTCTGCTTCGCTCATTGTTGCATTGTTTAAATAGTTACGCGAGGCGACATGTCATTTTTCATTTTACGTTTTTCATTTTTCATTCAATTAGTCGTCCATAAACTAAAAGCTAATTTTACCGCCTTGCGCTACTATGGACCATCGACTGTGGACTATGGACTACATAAAACTCCTGAATATGAGCTACCAATTTCTAAGGTACAAATAACGTTGATTGAGGTTGCATTCTTACCTTTTTTAAATCTTCTTTTGTTAAAATCTTAAATTCATTGGTACGTGGCATTTGATCCAACGTATGCACCAACGCTTCGGGCGGCACAATCAAACGACGTTTAGTCAGGCTCATCCACCCTCCATATAACTCGGCAAAAGCGGCATGGCTCCCATCCTGTTTGTAAAAATGATGATGAAAGTGAAAAAACATATAATTTTCTGAAGCTCCTTGCAGTTCTACAGTAATGTATACTTGTTCGTTGGGCATCATTTCTTTAAAAAAATAGAAACCCTCGCTGAACACTACAGGTCCTATTTGATGCGCTTCAAACTTGGATTGGGGAAAGCCGTGCTCACTCAAAAATTTGATCCGAGTATGCGAGCCATAGTTCATGTAAGACGCATTGGCCAAATGGCGATTGGGGTCCAAATCGGACCAACGTACCTCGAACGAACAATAGTATCTATTCATATAAATCATTGATTTATGGTGAAACAGTGAATATACAAAAAAACGATGATGTACAATCGCCCAGTCATCTCGAGTTTGACTGCTAACTAACACTCAAAATAAAATCCAAGGCAGCTTTTTTGTAATTAGATTTGTACTGATGATTGGGAAGGATGTAATAAATAGTCTCCCTTACCAGAGAACGTTTTTTATAAGTTGATCAGGAATTTTATGCTTTATTAAGAAG
>CALDJV010000737.1 GCA_937899305.1 uncultured Cytophagaceae bacterium | reverse complement strand
CCACAAATTACATCAAATTAACTCACAATAAACTTAGTCCCCAGTGTACTAGTTGTTTGTAAAATAACACTCAATACTTCAGCAGCCAAATTTTAAGTTGCATAAAGACAGGGACTGAGGCAGGTTTTCTCCAATCATTTTACTATATTGCTGTAGAATACATTATAATTCAATAAATAAACCTTACAGACTTCCCTGCTCAGGTAGCTACTATCATCACTCAACATATTTTATTAATTCCTTTACTGTTGGGTGGGTAAGTCTTTTTTTGAATACATGTTTTCTCTTTTTCCAGCTTATACGTCATTTCTTCCCCAACTTTTATAAATTTCGTGAAATTGTATAATTTTGGTTTAGCTTTTGCTATCTGGTAGATTTTCAGCCCTATTAAAATACAATTTTTATGAAAAATCTAGTCATCCAGAAAGGTACCGATACTCCATTTGTATCTTTAAATCCAGTAAACAATGTGTTTGAATTCAAGGGGGATTCTTATAGTCAAGATCCCAATGAGTTTTATGCCCCTGTCATCGAGTGGTTTCAAGAGTTTTTGCCTCAAAATAACCGCCCCATTACCGTTAATTTTCGTTTTAGCTACTTCAATACCCCTACTTACCGCCCCATGATGGCACTGTTGCAAATGCTAGAGCAACATCACATCGCCAAAAGAATAAACACGACAATAAACTGGTATGCCAACATTCAGGATGTAGATATGATGAATGATGCTAAATTTCTGGATTCTAACTTTGACCATTTAGATATCCATATACTTCCAACATAAGTTATTGGTGCAACTTTGATTCTTTAATCTCGGATTAACACTATCGTTCGTTTTGTTTCTTTTCGGTTTTTGGATACGCCTATTTGAATTTGAGTAGTACGATGGGTAGTTATTTTTATAGGAATTCCAAACTCATAATTGTATTCCAAGTAGTTATCGTCGTTGACGTCTATTTTGGCCTGCCCTAGTTCTTTCTTGACCTCCTCTTTGGTGGCACCCATTTTTTGAAGTATTTGAATCATAAAAGTCTTGGCAGCCTCTGGATTAACGTGCATTTGATGCCTCAGTACACATTGTTGTGTCGTGGTATCTACTTGGCTAATAAATAATTTTGCATCAGCTTTCAGAGGCTTGCCCCCCATCATATTGGGGAGTTGGTCTTCGTACTCTAAAGTCTCCCCTACTTTGAAAGCTGAGCCAAAAGCAAAATGCAACACCTGTAGATCTTTTAAAAACAATGATGTGATTCCCTCAGAAGAATTGTAGGCTTGTAAGATTGCGTCCAACCCGCTTTTCACCGTAGCTCTTTCGGCATCACTTAGTTTTTCTCCATAAGCTTGCAAAACCATTTCGCTTATTTCTCGCCAGGTTTGGTGTACTTCCTGCCAATTTTCCAGTTTTTGTAATTCGCCTAATTCAGATACTCGGTAAATCACTTTCATTTCGCCCAATTTAACCGCGAGGTTTTGCACCTGAGCAGGCAATCTAAAAAATTGTCGAGGGTCCATTTCATAGGTCCATTGTACCCGATAATATGTGGCACCTGAGTCTAACACCTCGAGGCGCGCTTTGTACCCTCCTTTTTCTTGTTTCCTCAACTTCCCATCTCTCCACGTCTTGGCAATTTTGTTGATTTGGTACTCAAACACATCTCCCTTCGACCAATAAGTCACAAAACTGATGGTATCGTTTTGCCCCAGTACCGACAAAGGCAACAAGAACAACAATATGAAAGAAAGTCTCATCATACACTTGGGTTTCATTGTGATCACTTTTCGTAAATGAATAAAAAATTGTCTTCAATTTTGAAGTGTTTTAGCCCTTTTACTTACAGTAAAAAAGCCTAAGGAACGTGTCCGCAATAATTGACCGTTTTCGCTTCATTTCTCTTTGCTATATTTCGTTACTTTTTTTGGCCGTAGCGATGGCTACGCCCGCAAAAAGTGCCTTATCTAGCTTCAAGCAACTTTGCCAAAACTGGACACTTATTTTGAACATGTTCCTAAAAAAAACCTGCTCCTTAGGTAAAGAACAGGTCAGGTTATTTTTTTCGAAATATATAATATTACATTTCGTTGATTTCAACTTTATGCTTGCAGCGGTCGATTGACTTTTTATAACGCTCGATGTCATCGTTTACCAATGAATATTGAATCCCTTTCTTGTAGGCATCAATGGCTTCCTGGTACTTGCCCTGCAATTCGTTCATGATTCCAAACTCATTCCAAATCTTAGACTTGTTGACTCCTCTTACTTCTAAGGCACCTTCGAGATGGCTTTTGAGCTCATCGAAACGCTCAAGCGTAGACAATAAGATGGCGTAGTTGAGGTATACTGCACTATAGCCGGGAGCATACTTCAAAGACAGACGATAACATTCTTCAGCCTTTGCGTAATTTTTATACTTGGTCTCATAAATCCACCCCAAATGGTTGTAAGCCTTTCCATATTCGGTCTCCTGCTCGATAATATAGACAAGCTTGTCGAATGCCTCGGCAATCAAACCATCTTTGATATCCTGATCTGCTTCAAAGAACAACTTATCTAGTTGTAATAAATTATCGTTTGTATCCATAAAAAATATGTAATTAGGTTTAAACTCGGTTTTTTCGCCAATTGCTTTTGCTACCAACACTTTGTTGGGCTGGTTTGTCGTTGGCTTGTTTGTTTTCTAATAAAAAATTGACCAAAGCGGCCGCTACTTGTTTTTCCTGTGTTTGCGCATCTTCGCTCAGGTGGTGCTTGTCTAGTATTTCGGGGGCGAAATACTTGTTTACAAAGTTTGTATCAAACTTACCCGATACAAAAGATTCGTGTT
>CALDJV010000736.1 GCA_937899305.1 uncultured Cytophagaceae bacterium | reverse complement strand
TATTTATTAGAAATAAACAAATTTTTGACCTGCGAAAGGTCAGTTATTAAAAAGCCACCTCCATTTGTTTGAGGTGGCTTTTAACCTATACAATCACTTCTAACTCATTATTTCTTCACCAAACGCAAAGTTTTACCTTGAACCAAAAGGAAATAAACTCCTTTATGAAGGTGGTTAATCGGTAATGCCTCATTGCTGTTTTGGATGGTAACACGATATACTTCTTGCCCTAATTGATCGCGAATCACCACCTCGTCGCCAGCCTGTACTCCTTGTAACTTCACTTGCTGTTGTAATGGGTTAGGGTACGCCACCAGCTGTTCTTGTTCTATCAGGATTTGGCTTGCTGTGGTTCTGGTACCTGCTACCGTGGTCAATTTCCAACGCTGATTGGGATTATTCACATCATCATAAAGATGTACATTCCCATTTTTGGTTCTGTCACCAAAGTCACGGTCCAATGATTTGCCCAAGCAATGCATTGGTTTTAGTTCGTATTGATTGTTGTGCTTGATGATTTGCCATTTTTTGTGATTATCGTTGGCATTGGTCCAGGTATTTACATTGGCTCCATTGCTACATTTGGCAAAAGGCACTTCAAGATAACGTCCAGACCCTTGATTTTTAAGCGTATATACATTGTTTCCAAGATGTTTTACAATCCATTTTTGAGCTGGAAAAGCCGCATTGGCTCCCGTCATACGCACATTATTTTCGCTACGTTTGTCTATCATATTTTGGCCATTGCTCACCGATACCAAGAAATAAGTACCATTGGCAATGACTTGGTTAGAACTACCACCACCATTGTTTCCACCACCGTTGTTTCCGCCTCCACTGTTGCTACTGCCACAATCGGGCAATCCACCAAATCCTTTAGCCAATGAGTTGGTTCCCAAGCACATATTGGTAATATTGTTTGGCGTAATATTAGGATTAGAGGTATTGGAATTACCATTGGCTACTTTTGAAAGCGCACCGCCCGCTACTCCTGGGATATGTTGGTTGTTGTTTCCACCTTTCAAAGGTACCCGTACTTGTTTGATAGAGGTGTTTTTATTGGTTCGGTAAAAAATAGTATTGTTCAGGCTTACTTTGCCTGGAATATCTCCTCCCCAAAACATAATATCGCTGGCGGCAGCACCATTCAAAGGCTCATTTTTATAGAAAGTACAGTTGTTAAATTTACCACTGTTGTGTACGGCTTGTAAAAATACGGCGCCTTGCTGTAAGGCACTAAAACTACCTCCCAAAAACTTGGTATTGGCAAAAGTACAGTTGTCGAACTCAAAGTTATTAATCATTCGGACGTTGGCCTGTCCTACTTCGTTTTGGTCAAAAGTAGTATTGGTCATTTTCATTGTACCTCCCCGAAAACTGCCGTTTACTCCTCCTGAGTGAAACACAATACATCCAGCAAAAAACACACGCTTAAAGTTACTCACGCCTGCGTAGTTATTGTAACGGTTTTTTCTAAATACACAATTGTCGATGATCAACGCCGGGCCATTCTTGGGATAGTTTTGAGAACCTTCAGGAATGGGGCGAATGTACACCTCTATCACGGATACTTTCACATTGGCTGAGTTGTTTTCGAAAGTAGATCCATAAATCTCCAATGGTTCTTTGGTACGATCTACCCGCAAAGCACCCGCCCCTTCTACTACATTCATATATCCGGTAGTAGATTCATATCCGTTAGACAGGTTGCCATCAAACATACTGTTTACAATGGTAAGGCGATTGATCGACGTACCTCCAATGGCTCCTCCAGTTACGGCCCGGTTATTTTTGAAAGTACACCCGAATACCTCACCAGTGGACAGGTTATTGAAACGAATTGCGGCTCCATTTTGGTTTTCACCTATGCCTTTAAAGTGAGATACCGTGTTGTTAATGAATTGGCAGTTTCTCACTCTCAACGAAGCTGAATACGGCCCCGCCTGTGCTACCTCGATGGCTCCACCACCGGTACGGAATTTTGACCTTAGATTGGCCATAGATACTCCTTTCAAATTACAATTGGTAAAAGTAGCATCCTGAATTACCAACCGGAGTTTACCCCGAATCACAAAAATACTGGATTGATTGGTTCCGTTAAAAGTGATGTTTTTAGCCTGAACTACAATGGTACGATCTTTATCTCGAGTCGGAAAAGGCAGATTGAGTTCAATATATCGGCTAAAGTTAATCGTCTTAGGAGAAGTATTGTTAAACCTAATGATTCCCCCATTTTTATTGACCATATCCTTCAGCGCATTTTCTAATGCCGTAAAATTAGGTGCAATGGTCTTGTTATCCACATTGGCCGCGCTCAATGGTACTGCTGCTGGCATTTGAGATGGATTGCTGGCTTTACGACCATAATCACCCCATAATTTGTTGGCTGCATTACGCTTCCCCTCATTTACTTGCCCAAAAGACATAGATACATAGCATAGCAGTGCTATGACAAAAAATGTTACTTTTTTCATTTTGTTGTAAAATTTAAGTTGTGTAATAAAAATTTAGATTTAATCATTACCTCAAAAGGCATTGTTCTGGTAGGTATTTTACCCTCAATATGAGGTGTTGTCTTATTTTTTAATGATGCGTACAGTCTGGACCGTATTACTTGTTCTAAGCAGATATAAACCAGCAGGTAATGCTCGAAGCGAGACCGTAGTTTGGCCAGTTTTCAACTTGGTATGTAGTACTGGTTGTCCGAGCTGATTTAGGATGACAATCTCCTCGCCTACTTGGCTGCCTTTGAAATGGAGTTGATCAACCACTGGATTGGGGTAGGCAACTATTGCTTCTTGTCCAATCAGGATTTGGCTCGCCGTAACTCTGGCATTGCCCACTTTGGTCAATTTCCAACGTTGATTGGCATTATTAGCATCATTGTAAAGGTGTACATTGCCATTTTTGGTTTTATCACCAAAATCCCGATCCAATGACTTGGCTTGGCAATGCATTGGTTTCAACTCATAGCGGTTGCCATGTTTGATGATTTTCCATCTTTTGTGGCTATCGCTGGCATTGGTCCAGGTGTTTACATTGGCGCCATTGCTGCATTTGGCAAAGGGCACTTCGAGATAACGCCCCGTACCTTGATTTTTGAGCGTGTACACATTATTACCCAAATGACTGATTACCCATTTTTGGGCAGCAAAAGCGCCATTGGCCCCCGTCATGCGTACATTGTTTTCGTTGCGTTTGTCTACCAGGTTTTGCCCGTTGGTAACCGATCCCAAAAAATAAGTACCATTGGCTATGACTTGATTAGAACTACCACCACCGTTGTTTCCGCCACCATTATTGCTGCCACTCACATTTTTAAACTGCTTGTTAGTATTATGGTCGGGTACAGCCTGACCTGCATTACTGGGGATGAAAATATTATTGAAAATCAATTGTTCACCCAAAACTGAGGTGGCTCTTAGCGTAGCAGGTGAAGCAATGCCGCTGGTTTCAATAAAAAAATTAAAAGGCTCACGTTTGATATTGATCCATTGGTTGCCTTTTTTATATTCTAACTTGGTCACGGCATACCGCAGATTACGAAGCTGAAAAGCCGTCCAGTGAATGCTGGTACCTGACTTGAGATGTACTTTGATTGAGTTGGTCTTCAAAGGGCAAGGTACATACTTCCAAGTAATGGCAATGCGTCCTTTGGTAGGGTTGTCAATTTTAGCAAACATTTGCTGAGTCAAGTCAATGTCTCCTGGTTTGCATTCTGGGCAACGATCCACAATCTTTACAATGACCGACTTCCCGGTTGCCTTACTGGTTACTTGGGCACAAGCGCCACAGGCTTGGCTGTTGTTGTAGTCGGTATGGTTCATGGCTGCGTGATTGAAATCTCCGGCTGCAACTGGCAACCCGCAATTGCCCCCTGCACTTCCTGCTACTCCTCCATAAAAGGTAGCTTCACCTGAATGGACTTTATTGAAGTTGTTTTGGGCATTTGTAACCCACGCAAGGCAAACTATCCAAACCATCAGGATAGTTTTTGTTATCATCTGTTTAAGTATCATTATGGAATAAAAAAAATTGGTAGTAAATGTTTTGTGATGTTAGCGAGTGCTGGTGTTGAACTCGGCTGCAAACTTATGGCCTTACTTAGAAAAATGATAGAGAAGCAATGGTACATTATTGATACATGGGATGTATACTTTAGGGAAACAAACGCGTAAAAAGGAAATTACCTGTATCAAAAAAAGTAAACAAGGAAAAATTAATCTTCTGTTTTTCAATACATTACTCAACAAAACAGGTGATACTACCTATTTAGATAGGTAATTTCACTAATTATTGCTTGCTAATGCGTTAAAAAAATGAGCTAGAGTATTGCACCAAATCACCTTTGGTTTCTTCTTGATAAAACCAAAAGTGCCCTTGAAAGCATCAAGGAATTAAGACGACTTCAGGACTTCACTCAAAGATACTGAAGCATCTAGTTGTAGCTTTTTCTTGAGTCTTCGGCGGGCAGTATTGACCGCATGTACTGATACTTCCAATACCTGAGCCGCTTCTTTAGCTGAACAGCCCAATCTAATGAGTAGGCAGTGTTTGACTTCGTTTTTGGATAATTGCGGAAAACGGGTGGTAATTTCGGTCAACAATTGAGGGTATTTAAACTCAATGCTGTGCGTTAGAATATCGAGGTCACGAATGGTTTTATTAAACTGCTGTAGTTTGTCTTGTACCACCACTAATTCAGACGTATTCTTCTGCTGGATGGCCTTACACAATTGTTTTTCCAACACTGACAATTTCTCATACTTTTCGTCAAATAACTGCACTGCAACCAAAAACCGCCTTTCTTTTTCCTCCATAGCTTGCTTCAACAGGGCTTGTTCTTTGTTTTTCAATGTTACAATTTCGTCTTTACTTTGGCGAAGCGCTTCATTTAAAGTATTCAATTGACGGTTGGCCGCCACCAATCCAGCCGTTTTAGAAGATACCGCATTCTCTAGTTGACGTTTTTTACGTTTGAGATACAACACCCGCCATTGATGCATACTCCCAAGCAACAGCAGGCCTACAAACACCAGCAGCAGGCGAAACCACGTGGTTTGCCACCAAGGTGTCCTGATTGTAAACATGTATCGTGTGGCTTTGCTCCACTGTTGTTTGGCATTGAGCACTTTTAACTCTAAAGTAAAAGTACCAGCAGGTAAGTTTCGATAGGTAATACTGGTCTTAGGTGAAGGCTTGCTCCAGCGATTATTCAGTTCTGGAACTCGATAACTAAACAAAGCCTGGGTGGTAGTGCTGAGGCTGGTACTATGAAAATGAAAAGTCAATTGATTGGTTCCATAAGGCAAAGAAAGTCCCCAAGGAAGGATTTCAAATTTCGCAATGCTATCAAAACGTATCACTTGTTGGGTACTATCACTCAATTGACGGTAGTTCACAACTTGTCCCCCTAAATCTACCCGATCCAATTTTACTCGAGTTGATTTTTTAACATTGCTTAGATGCTTTGGCTGCAATTGTACCAAGTGTTTGTCATTCCCCCACCATAAACGATGATCAGAGGTAATGGCCGCACTATTCATCCTAAACTCAGACAAATGATGGCGAAACATTTGATGATAAGATACAACCGGAAAACCTGAAGCGCGAGGTTGAGTCGACGCACCTGCCACCCGACGAATGCAATCCAATCCTTTGTCAGTAGCTACCCAAACGTAGCCTTGAGCATCTTCGGTAATTGACTGAATATAATTACTGGAAAGCCCTTCTTTGGTAGTATAATAGGTAAATCGCTGGCCATCAAAATGGGCCAGGCCCTGGTGGTAGGAACCAATCCAAAGTTGATTTTGGTGATCCTCAAACAGAGCAAGGATCGCTTTTCCAGGTATCCCTTCTCGAGTGGTATAATGGATTACCTGTTGATCGGTACATTTGCTTAGCCCTTGTTCAGACCCTACCCAAATATTACCCTGCACATCTTCCAGTAATGCCATTATACCATCACTAAATAACCCTTGCGTATAATGCACTACTTGATCGGAAGTTAGTTTAAACAAACCACCTCCATAAGTTCCAAACCAAAGGTGGCCTTTTTTGTCTTCTAACAAGGTAATGACTGGAGTACCTGATAAATAGAGCGTAAATTTTCCCTTGGCATACTTGATCAATCCTCGACTGGTACCAATCCATAAATTCCCTTGATGATCATGCTTGATCGCATCAATGAGGTATCCTTCAAACAAGTCTTTGCATTCGTATAACACATAATTTTTTCCATCAAACTTAACCCAACCTTTCGTCTCTATCCCCATCCAAAGGTGGCCATCTCGATCTTGCTCCAGCGCAGAAAAAGCGGTATAATCTTCTAAATGAAGGTACTGAAAAGCCCGAAAATTACACTTGATCAGCCCATTTTCGTAGGTAGCCAACCATAAGTTTCCAGCGTCATCTTTGACCATATCTAATACTGCACTTCCCTCCAGCCCAGTTTCTTTGGCAAACTGTCGGAAATGCTTCCCGTCAAACTGTATCAACCCTTCGTGATTTCCCAGCCATAAATTGCCATCAAGATCTTGCTCCATAGACAAAATATGTTTACCAGGGAGTCCTTCAGTTTGCGGATAATGCATAAAATGACGCCCATCGAACTTGACCAATCCCATATCACCATAGCTGATCCAAATATTTCCTTGACGATCTTCCAGCAATGCCGCTACTTCGGTTTCGGGCAAACCAAAAGCAGCTCCATAATGCACGATACTGGCTCCATCGAGCTTACAAAGGCCCGCTCGGACAGTGCCTATCCAAATATTTCCTTGCCTATCGGCCAATAATTTATTCACGTGATTGGCCGACAAGCCTTCGTTGATAGTATATTGGGTCAGGTTTCGTCCATCATATTTACTTATTCCCAGGCCCGAAGCCCACCAAATATTTCCCCTACCATCCTCAACAATCGACCAGTTGTGTTTTCCTGGGATTTCATCATAAAAAAGAGTGAGCGAATCTCCATCAAATTTACCTACCCCTTCTCCAGCAAAACCAATCCATAAATTCCCTTGACGATCTTCGCAAATCCCTCGGATGTTTTCACCAGGCAATCCTTCTTTGAGTGTATAATGAGTAAAGGTGGTACCGTCAAAATAGCTTACTCCTTTGTAAGTACCCAGCCATAATCCGCCCCGGCGACTACGCGCTAGAGTATAGATGGTATTAGAAATAGAACCATTTTGGGTATTCCAGGCCTGTATATCATATTGGGCATGTTTTTGGGTAACAGAGGGGTTTGTATACACTGTAGGGGCCTGTACCAAAAGTTGTTTTTTACCTTTGATGGAGAATGGTACCCCAGTAGGTAAAGTATCTTGTTTTACACTAGTCAATACATACTTTCTTGTTTGTTTAGGGCTTTTGGATGGTTTTTTCCTAGTGAGTTTCACTGGGGCCTTGGCTCGCACTGTTTTTGCTCTTTGGATGATTCGTGTACTCACCTGGTGAGGCAAGGTTACTCCCTTCAGTTCTGCAATTGGTTTGGACTTGCCTATCAACGGCAACAGCTGTCCAGTAACGACTGTATCCAACTTGGCATTGATAACGGGTAAAATACTGTCTTGGGTAATAGGATTTTGAGTATAACCAAGCTCAAGGTTGAGTGGACGAGTCAAAGGTTGAGCGTAAAGAGAAGATGGTTGTTCAATAAGTTGAGGTGTTTTTTTGTTACAACTTGTAATAACTACTATTAAAATCATTAAACAAGCGTGAGTGGCTCTATTCATCAATTTTTTCATAAAGCAGGTCTTTTAGATATTTTATCAAAGCTTATTCTATTTTACCCAGGAATAGCAGGTTCCAGGGTTGTCTTCAGAACATCCGTCTCAATACAAGCATTGATTGAAAGCAATCGGTGAACTAAAAAAGTTTTTGGATAGTTTGACTGTACTTTATTTGATCATTGTTAGGAAAACAGTATCAATAAGATTTTACCAAATAAAACTTACCTATAAGTGCTATCTAATTGCATCCTTGCAACTCGCAGCCAAAGTAGTTTTTATTTTGATATACTCAAAAAAATAGTATTATATTTTACAATACTTTTACCAACCCATATTTTCAATATGTTTTCACGTAAAAAACATCAAAACAATCGCATAAGTACTCACTCACTTGAAAAATTTAAATATTTGATTGGATATGCTTTAGGAAGGGCAGGTTTATACCAGATGTACGGAGCTTGGTATCATCACTCAGAAAATGACTAAAAAAATAAACCTACCCAATAAAAACTTGGGTAGGCTTACTTTATATACATCCTTCAAAAACATTTAGGATGATGTTGTTTTTTGTAACAGATTTTCTTTGGGTAACCCATCAAAAATAATTCTAGACCACTTATCTTTCCATTTTTTACCCGATCACTCACTTTCCTGGTCTGACTACTCATTTTCCTATTTTTCTTATATAGTGTTCAATCACTGTGCGAATGGTTACTCTATTTTCAGTGTATTGGTCACTTATTGATGGTGGTCAGTCTGATCTACTTAAAACCCTGAATCACTTATTCTCCTGATCACCTTATTTTCCAGTTT
>CALDJV010000735.1 GCA_937899305.1 uncultured Cytophagaceae bacterium | reverse complement strand
CATTATTTCCGGTTGCTTCGGTAATATCGAATGCCTTGGCGTAATCCGAATTGGAAATCTTAAATGGAGGAGTTTTCAAGTCTTTCTCAAAATCTTGCATCTGCTCGCTAAACTTGGACTCGTCATAGTTAAAGACCTCATCCTCAGCAAAAGTTTTGTCATACGCCCTTTTTAGGTTGGCATATTGTAGACTTACCGCTTTCAAATAACTCACCGAATCTTTCACACCTCGGGTATCTCTGAATTTATTCAAGGTGGCTTGCCCCCCCATCGTTTTTCTTTGAACCTCATTTTCAACCAGCACAAAGGTCTGATAATCAAGCGACAGTTTGCCCAATGCCTTGGTGAGCTGCTTGCGTAGGGCCTGCATCTTCGTTTCTTTGGCCAGTTTTTCTGGGTCAGTTTGGGGGGCTTCTTTTTGAAGGTTATCAATTTGGGCTTCCATCTCCTCTAATCTCTCGATAGCCTCCTGCCCCGAATACATTTTTTCTTGTCCGTTGGCATCGGTCAGCGTAAACCCAAAATACCCAGGGTGGCGTCTGGTATATATTTTTCCCATCGTAGGCTCCTTCACAACATCATCAATCAGGTGGATCGTTTTGCTATCGTAAGAGGTAGTGTAAGATCCATTTAACTCAACACTTCCTCCTACCCCAAAATGATTGCCAACTCTCAATGTCGCCCCACCATAAGCATCCCCTGCCAAGCCAACACTACTGGTAGTGGTATACTTCACTTTTTTGAGTTGAGGTATGGTCACTTGCTGTTCTTCGGTCAAGATACCTACAAGGCGCAGGTTTTTCTGCAATCGGCTCCAATTGCTTTGGGCTAGTTTCTGATGATCAACCGCCTCTTTCTGAGTTTGCTTATTGTTTATTTTCTCGAGAAAACGCCAGTTGCGTTTGGTCAAATCAAAATCTAAAAAAGTAGTGGAAATATTGCCTGCTTCCGCATCAATCATTTCATCTGAAGAGTTATAAACACTGGAAGTATTATTACTAAAATCAACATCTGTCCCGCCCAATAGTTGGGCCTTGAGGTCTTCGTTGACAGTAGCCCCCCCAAAAGCCATAAAGCCTGCCGCAACATCCCACCCTCTGGTGACCGTATACTGATTGAAGCTATCTAAACTGACCCCGATGGTACGTACCCCAGAGACGGTCACCCGGGCGCCTCCCGCCACCGCTGAGAGTCCAACCCCCAAATCAACCTGAACCCTTATATTACGGCTCTCATTGGCTTTCAGATCATTGAAATTGTCCTTCAGGGTCTGTTTCACCTCTTCGCGCCTTTTGTCTAATTCGGCCGCCGCAAAGTTTTGAGTGACATCTTGAACCAATTTCTGGTAAACCCCCGGAGTCACCTCGGCCATCTCGCTGAGGGATTTTTGTAGCACATGGAAATCTATCTTCTCTCGTTCATTTTCCGCTTTATCCTCGTTGTTTTCAGCTATTTGTTTAAATACTTTCAGTTCTGCCACCTTTTTGCGCATCTTGTTCCTGTCTTTATTTCTCCCGGCAGTCACCTGTTTGGCTTCGGTAGTTTTGGTGGCTTCTTCTACCTCATAATTCGACAAAAGTATCTTTGCTCTTTTTTGTTTTTCAGGCAATATATGCTCCAACTCATGTTCCACTTCCCGAGCTAACATTGTTTCGGGTATCCAGTTTGTATACAATTTCGTTTTCGTCTCATATAACACCTTATTTTTGTTATCAATGGCAGCTTGTAAATCCCCAAACTGTCCCAAAGCTGATTCGGTATTGGTGAGTTTCTGCCGATTACCATCCAAATCATCCTTCAGTTTGTCTCGCTCCGCAATGAGGTCCTGATACGCTTTTTCGGCGGCTTCGTCTCGATCTGCATCAGGGTCAATTGCGTCTAAATCGCTGTTCATCTGAGTGAGGATTGGTTCGTCCTTTTGGATGATTTCTTGCAGTTGTTGTTTTGCCTGCTTGAGGACAGTTTCTTCTGCTTGAAGCCCATACATTTTTTTTAACTCTGTAAGATGAGTCACTTCATCATTGAGTAATCCAACGATTGTATTCTGGGCCACCACTTGTTCATGGGCCTTCCTCACATCTCCCCAGGCCAAGTTTTCGTTGCCAAACAAATACTTCTCAGGCGTATTCACATCTACTGTTTGTTCGGTTTGATGGGCTAAATTGTCTAGTAGATCGATCAATGGAATGCCTACTTTCCAAAAATCTCCGTCAAGTGATAATGTTAAGTCTTCCATCGTGCTTTAGCTGTTGTTGTCGTTATTATTGTTACTATTTTGAATTAAAGAATCCAGTTTTGATGTCAAAGTAGTCAACTGATCTTTCAGGTCACTGATGTCAGCACGTAGCGCGTCATTGTCTTGCTCCAAAGCATCAAAGTAGTTCAACACCTCGCCGGCAGCCTTGTCGGAATTATTGACTTGTCGTTGGTCTTTGCCAAAGCCCATCAACGCGGGACGCTCTACATAAGTAACCCGGTGCAACACCCGCCAGCATTTGTTGGCCCGACCCGCTTGTACCTGCCGCAAAGCTCGAGCTTCTTCGTCGTTAGACAACAACCACTTGGGGTCGACTACCTGACTAAAGAAATCTTTAAAATGATCGGTATTGCCTTCGAGATAAAAACTCATAAAACGATAACGATCCACTTTTTCACCCGGCATAATGGGATAATCCTTGTCATCGGTCACTCCCTTGCGTTCTACCCCATCCAAGCGAATATTGAGGTCAAACCCAGTAGTAGTAGAAATGGTTTTGTTCATTGTTTGGGTCATTTCCATGGCATACAAAGCCGACAGCTCAAACTTAAATCCGGTCACCATCACATCCGTATCCAGCCCCATCGATCCAGTCATATTAAAACTGCCCCCAATGGTATGCTCTACGGTATTGGCAAAGCTTTGCTCTTCGCTGCGAATGCCCCCGTCGGCATCCCACACGTAGGTATTCACGATGTTGCGTTTGGCGGCCCTGATTTGTAGGCTTTCCATTCGTTTTTGCCAAGACTCAAACGCCGAACTGGCCTCCACTTGCTTCTCTTGGTCGTCTATTTGGGCCTGGATTTGGGCTTGACGCTCTTCGGCCTCTTTTTCTGACTTCTTTTTGCTGGAAGACGAAGACTCTTTGAATTCATCCCGCAATTCTTGCTCAGTCTTTTCTTCACCGTCTTCGTCTACGCCTCCTTCGGTATCCGCATTGAGCGAAACTGAGCCATAATTATCGTAATCAGAGGCATCCGCCGTTTGGTCTCGCAAGGCGGTATTGGTGGTTTGAGTCGAATCGAAATTCACAAAGTAGCTTTCTCGTTCTTTGTCCCAGCGGTCGATTTGGGCCTTCAGGTCATAAGCCTCTTTCAATCGATAATAACTGGCCGGATACAAGGAACCGTACTGGGCCCGCATTTCGGGTACGTCGCCATAAAAACGCTCATCGGCGGCTCGGGAACCTACCAATCCATCCAGGCTTCCATTTTGGGTATAGGCCGGATTGATCATAAAGGTAATGGTGTTAATGTCCATCGGGATATCTTCTACGGGCAGTATTTCGTAGCCAATCATGCGCCCGGTACGTTTCATTTGGGTAACGAACACATCGGACATACCCGATATCACTAAAGCATATCCCACATTTTTGGGCAAATAGCGATTGCCCAAATCTTCAAACTCGGGAGTAGTTTCGTAGCTTCCTCTAAGATCTAGTTTATCGCTCATCACCGAGGTAGAATTGGCCCGAATGGTGCTGGAGCTAGACTGGCTATCGCGCAAGTTCATCATCCCCCTAAATCCGGCCTTTCCTTCGCTCAGCTTAGACACCACGCCAAAACCACCTTCGGCGCCCCAGCCTACCCCCAGGAACATGTTCAGATCTACCCCCTGGCTGCTGTCTTTGGTACGCATCCAGCTATACGACGTATCTTCCGATTGGGTGAGTTGTACCGAAGTGGCCCCATCGTAGTCGTAATTGATGGTGAGGTTTTCGGACGGTACTGGAGGAGCCCCCTCCATGTAACCCAACAAAGTAGGTTCAAACTGGGCGTTGCCGATCCATTTCAGCACCAACTCCTCGATGCGTTTGCCCGGATACAAGTTTACTTGACCTCCTTGATCGGCAAAGGCAAAAAATCGTCGCAACATGGCCCGCTTGGTACCTGGATCATCAGGATGAGCGCCCACCGTGTTGTACTCAGCCGTTACCAATGGGGCACCGGGTACCATTGGTAAGGCATTGGTAGCCAAAGGCTTCACCGAGTACGCTTCAGCATCCGGCCCTTCAGCCACCAGGTTTTTTACTTTGCCGTCCACAATGGCATCCATCGGCCAGTAGCCCAACAACCCTGGTTCGGTTCCGGTCAGGCGTTGATTGTAGGAGGCTTTGATCTCCGGGGCCGAACGGGCCAACTCCCAAATTCGCAAATCTGATAATTGCCCTTCAAAACAACGTCCCCCCCAGGCTACCCGTCCGATATAGAGGTCACCAGTTCCTTGATACTTCGTTACATTTCCTCGTTCATTTATTTGCTTGCCATTCAGGTAAATCCGTTGAGTTTTACCTGGGGCATCCCAAACCATACTTACATGAATCCATTCAGGAACCTCAAACGTAATGTTCGTATCCAAATCATTTGACCAGAAAGCTTGGGTAAGTACATTGGTTGGTCTAAATCCATAATGTAACCCCTTGTACTTGCTTTCTATTCCTTGTGATACTACAAAATTTTCCGCATCAGGATGAGCCCGTAATGCCCAAAATTCTACGGTAAAGCTCTTGTTACGCAGGTCTACCCCTTTGACTTTGAGATGGCTCGATTTCCCATCAAAACTCAATACTTGGTTGCCTCCTTGACCAATGGGGGCGGTACTGGGCACCGTATCTACCGCGGAGTAGGTTCCTGGTACCTGATCTACCACCGAAAGGTCGTTGGCTTTCCCGCTACCCGAATCGGTGAGAGGGTAATAAGCAGTCAGATCGGGTTCGTTACCTGTAGCGATTATTTTACTATTTACCCGGATTTCTTCTTCGCTGAGCGCGGCATTCCAAATCCGCATTTCAGTCAGTTTACCCGCCGGAGCGCCTCCCGACGGAGCATTACCAATGGCTTTGATGGCCTCACTGGTTTGGGTATCGAGCAAGGTGGAGGCAGGGTTCCCGGCAATGGTGGCGTTGAGCGGAGCCGTTTCTACTCCATCTACCACTACTTCGGTACCTCCAACTTCTTGCACACTCATGGGCCAATAGTTGAGCAGGCCATTTTCCTCCCCAGTAAGCATGGCGTGCATATTGGCTTGTATCTCCGAACCACTCAGGGGCACCGACCAAAACTGTACGTTGCTCAATGATCCCTTGAACGGAGGATTGTTTGGCCAGTTACTTTTACCAATATAATTGTCTTTACGGGCCACCTGCACGGGTAAATGTACCGATCCGTAAGCCACTTCTTTGCCATTGACGTAGAGCGAGGCTGTTCCACTGGAATCCATACTGACGGCAATGTGCATCCAAGTATTTTTTTGAAGCACTCCGGGGGCGATCACGCTTTCCTTTACATTTCCTCGATAAACGTCCAGGCGTAAGGTATTGGTGGTTGTCTCGTTGGCCAATAAAATGTTGTCGTTGGCAATGCCTTGCTCCGAAAAGTCAAAAATACGTGACCAGTTACCAAAATTCTCGTAGTAGGCCCAACAGCTAAAAGTAAAGCCCTTGGAAAAATCGTGGTGAATGGTGGGTAACTTCAAATAATCGGTGGTGCCATTGAAGCGCATGGCATAACGGGTATGGTTTTGAATGTCCTCAATGGAGTGTCCTACTCGGTTTCCGTTGAGGTAAAACTGGGTAGTACCTGCGGTACCACTGGCGGCTACGTGGTGCCAGCCCTCGGCCAAGGTTTCTTGTAAATCTACCCCGGCATCGTGAAAGAACCCATCCACCAAGGTACCCAGGCGGGTATTTTCAGCTACCGCAATGGCGGCGTGTCTCTTCGTAGAATCGCTCACCAAGCGAGCAAGTGGGTAAGGATTTCCGTTGGTTTGATAGGCTAACGGATAATAAAACCAGGTTTCTACTGTCCAGTTGTTTTTTTCAAGGGCAATGCCCTCATTATCCAGCAAACACACATCTTGGGCATCCCGGAAATGGGCGCAGGTTTTCACGCTATCGGGTACCCACTGTTGGTAAGTGGTATTCACCGAATCAGCCGCGGCATCGTAGTTGGTAAATCGCATGCGGCCCTGATCGTCAAAATAAGCCAGTTGCACATTGCCTTCGGCCGTTGCTCTAGCCTCCACGCCGTGCGCCGGAGCGGCAAACCCAAGCAAAGCGGCATAGGTCAGGAGTCCTTGTCGGTCTTGGGCCAACAAATCCATGACCTGGGGCTGGTTATTGACTGCTCCAATGGCCTTCAATGCCGCACTATTATTTTCGGCCAGGGTTTGTTGGGCGCTGTTGATGGCCGAGATCAAATTATCTCTTTCAATCACCAAGGCGTCGTGCCGGGCTTGCGATCGATTGTTGAGTATACTGGTCACCAGAGTCAAGCGGCTTTGTTTCACCTGAATCTCTGCCTGTACTTTCACAAGCGCCTCCTTTTTTTCCTGGATTCGAGTCGCCAAATGGGGGGCTTCCTTTCTGGTAGATTTCATTTGCCACAGCTGGTTGGCTTTGCCGTGGTAAGGCCACACCTGAGGTCGGCTAAGGTTTTCGGTGCTCTGACCTTCTACATCCAATGCATAGTTGTTTACTTGGTTGTGTAACGAGTACCAACCTCCGCCGCGGTTTGTCAACGACCAATATTGGGTAGAATGATCATCAGACGAAAAATAACCCTTCTGACCTTTATTACCATTGCCCATCGTCAAGTAACGATCCTTGACCATCAGTTTTATTTTGTATGCTCCATTGCTTTGAGGTTCAAATATAAAATATTGGGCAGCCGACTGCCCGCCAGCATAAATACGCAATCCAGTAACACCGTTTTGTATGTGTGGCGAGAGCCTCAAATACTCAGCATCTGACAAATATTTATTACTTTGCTTCCCGAGAATTTCTACCACATAGTTAAGAGGGTCCTTGGGTAAATCCTGGAGCTCCTTATTCAAGTTATCAGCGTTTTGTCGCAAGGCATTTATGGCATTGTTTAAATTAATTTTTTCGTTTTCAAACTTCTGCACATTGGCGTATAAGCTGATTTCCTCCAAAATACCCTCTAGTTTGGCACGTTGGGTGATTACACTTGCTTCCAGAGGTGGTATTTCCTTCACCAGTTTTTCCACGTCTTTTTGCTCGTTGGCCAGCCATTTCAAGTCCATCACATCGTTGTAGGCATTTTGGGTAATGCTGTCCGAAATGAGCTCAATGCCGTGTTTGCGTACTTCCAACATTTGCCATTCGTCTATGGGCGCTTCTATTTGATCGGTCCATTTGCCCGATACCTGGTCTAGTTCAAAGCTTCGGATAAAGGATACCCCCTCAGGTACCACAAAAGTAACCATGGCTTGAAACCAACCATTGCCTTTGTCCTGAAATTCGGCTACGCTGATTCCCGTGATTGGGATGGCAGTATCGGCCGAACGACTGGCCTTGCCCCATACCGAGGGCACAAAAATGGGGTGTCCCAAACCATCCGCATTATTGAGGGCGGCCAGATCCCAAACGTTTCCGTCCCAATCCCTTACCCTAAACTCAAACGATTCGCGGTAAGTAGCACCTTGAGTAACGGCTACTAAAGCACTGTTACTAAATTTGACGGCTTTGCCCAAGCTATTTTTTCTCAATAACTCGCAAGCACTTACATAAGCTTCGCCCAATACGGTGGCATCGGCACTATGGATCGAGAAGTCGGGCGTGATGCGTTGCCCTTCGTCTTCTTTGATGATGCCCCCTAGTTTCCAATAGCCTCCCAGGTTCATTTCGTTGCCCATCGGCTCTAAGAACATGCGGTCTTTGATCTCAGCCACAGTAAAATCGTGATACCACACCTGAAAGTTGGAAAGTTTGCCAGTAAAGTAACTTTGGTCGCCCTGAGCCGCTAAAGTAAAAGTGCTTTCGCTCACTTCGGTATTGCCTTGGATAATTTTGTGGCCAGGTATTCTGTATTGTAGTTTTTCCCAGTTCATCTCAAAGAGCGGATGGGCGCTGGCTCCGCCTCGGGCATTACTGACAAATTTTTTGCCTTCAGTATGAAAGCTTCCCTTAGATAAAGACCAATTGGCTACCAAACCATCTTCGTCGCCTTGGCAGTTTTGGTGCATATATGATGCTATTGTCGGCTGATCTAGCACCTTGTGCCAAACCCGAAATTCGGTGATCATCCCTTTGAGCAGACGATTGTTGTAGTAGCCCCCCTTAAAAGTAGAGGCGTTTGATTCGGCCCCAATGAACCCATAAGATGGGTTGCCTTTACCCAATCCTTTCCCCCCATGCACCGTATGTTGAATGTCGAGTTGGCCGTTGAGAAAAATTTGTTTGTGTTGCGTTGTAGCGTCGTATACCACTGCGATGTGGTGCCATTGGTTATAACTAAGTAGGGTATTGCTAACTAAGTCGTCGCTTTCAGTAT
>CALDJV010000734.1 GCA_937899305.1 uncultured Cytophagaceae bacterium | reverse complement strand
ATTTTTCAAATAGTAATTTCCTTTTTATAAATATACGAGCGGAACAATAGAACAATCGAGCAATTACTTCTTCACCCAATTCCCCCCTTTCATGGGATCCAGCAAATCGGACAAATTTTGTAGAGCTACTCGGTTTTTACTGCATGACACTCCTTTGAAATGAAGGGTTTTATCTATCTTTTCTTGTTGGGTTTGGCGCGCTTGATCATCGTCGAACCCTTTTTGTAACTGGGTAATTTGGGTAAAATGCAGCGTAAGGTCATTGTTTTTAAGTTGATAGCCACCTTCCCATATTTCCTGTTGCTCCTTCCCTTGTCCATCCTCGCTTACTTCTACATTGGTATACACATAACGCACCACTTGATTGGGTAAAAATAATAACACAGCTCGAAACATAGAACGGCTCACCCCCGAACAAGGAGTCTTGCCCCAAATGTATTCACTTCCTTCCAGGTTAGTCAACTGAAACTTCTCGGTACGGGGAACATTTACTTGGAGAGAAGCCGATGGCTCGGGATTGTT
Source organism: uncultured Cytophagaceae bacterium (assembly GCA_937899305.1). Taxonomy (GTDB): domain Bacteria; phylum Bacteroidota; class Bacteroidia; order Cytophagales; family Microscillaceae; genus Microscilla. The sequence goes on along the minus strand of CALDJV010000734.1, from coordinate 8,057 downwards.
GGATTGCTGAGGACTTGGAGAAGAACAATAAGTAAGGCCAATAAGGCTACACATACTGGCCAAAAACAAAAGATAGTTGTTTATTTTCACAGTTCTGTAAATTGATGTCTTTTTGATATTTTGTAATCTTTATCTTGGGGAGATGAATATACAATTTTGGTCTATAAATCGCCCCAAGATCATCAATTATTTTAGGACTGTTTTAGCTCAATCCTACAATCTCTCCATCGACCATATCAATGTATTTGGCTTGGGGTGCTTTAGGAAGCCCAGGCATGCGCATAATACTTCCAGCAATGACCACAATAAAACCAGCTCCTGCATTGATGACCAAGTCTTCTACCGAAAACACAAAATCTTTGGCTACGCCCAATTGTTTGGCATCATCCGAAAAAGAATATTGGGTTTTGGCAATACAAATGGGCAGGTTTTCTAAGCCAAGTTTTTGAATTCGCTTCAACTTAGATTTGGCTTTTTTACCGAGGTTTACTGTTTTGGCACCGTATATTTGGGTAGCCCCCTTCTCTATTTTGGTGGCAATGCCGTCAGTCAAATCATAAGTAAATTGTAGCGATGTGGATGGGCGATTTTCTACGGTGTCTATCACTGCTTGGGCCAACTCACGAGCTCCCTCCCCTCCTTGTGAAAATCCATTGTTGATCGCAAAGGTAGCATTCCGTTCCTGACTCCATTGTCGTAAGTAAGTCATCTCCTCTTCGGTATCAAATCCGTATTGGTTAAAGCCTATCACTACCGATTGACCAAAGCTTTGGATATTGGTCACGTGTTTTTCGAGATTGGCCAAGCCATTTTTCAATCCTTCCAGGTTGGGGTTAGATATGTCGCTGGCGGGCACGCCTCCGTGTAGTTTCAACGCTTGCGAAGTAACCACAATGACGGTCGCCTTGGGTTGTAAACCTGCTTGGCGGCATTTGATATTGAAAAACTTTTCAGCACCCAAGTCAGCCCCAAAACCCGCTTCGGTAATCACGTAGTCGCCAAAGGTCATGGCCATTTGGGTGGCTACTACTGAATTGCATCCGTGGGCAATATTGGCAAAAGGGCCTCCATGAATGAAAGCGGCCGTATGTTCAGTGGTTTGCACCAAGTTAGGATGAATGGCGTCTTTGAGTAATACTGTAATCGCGCCAGCTACTTCCAAATCTTTCACAGTAAAAGGTTGGTTATCAAAAGTATAACCCAGTATGATTCGTTCAATCCTTGAACGCAAATCATCTAAATCGTTGGTCAGACACAGAATTGCCATAATCTCTGAAGCTGGGGTAATATCAAAACCCGACTCGGTCGTTACCCCATTGGCAATGGCTCCCAAACCTGTCACAATTTGGCGCAAAGCCCGGTCGTTAACATCCAGCACACGTTTCCAAAGTACCTGCTTCAGTTGGCGGTCAGTATTGCGGTTTTGATATTGATAATTGTCCAACAAAGCCGAGATCATATTATGAGCGGAGGTAATCGCGTGAAAGTCTCCAGTAAAATGGAGATTGATGTCTTCCATAGGCAATACTTGGGCATAGCCTCCTCCAGCTGCCCCTCCTTTCATTCCAAAGCGAGGGCTCTCGCAATGCTACTACAGTTTTTTTGCCCAGTTTTTCCAGTCCCAACGACAAGCCCACCGAAGTAGTGGTTTTGCCAATGCCTGCTTTGGTGGGTGTAATGGCAGTCACCAATACCAAATTGGTTTCAGGCGGTTTGGGGTTGATCAATTTTGCGGGCACCTTGGCTTTGTATTTACCATAAGGCATGAGCTCATCTGAAGGCAAGCCCAAGTGTTGAGCGATTTCGTGGATAGGTTTGAGATCAATTTCGCGGGCAATTTCTATATCACTTTTCATAACTTATTCAATCAATTTAATTGTGTGTTTTTCTGATGTTTGTGTTGGCCACTAATTAACTTATTTTGTGAGAGATTCGCAATTTTTGCAATGGATAGCAGTAGTCTGAGTATTTGAGGTAATCATTTTGGACAACTTCACGAAAAAGTCAATTCAATCGTTTATTTTCCAGGTAGTATGAACCATTTTAAAACAATCACTGCCCAATCATGGCAAACAGAAGGCATAGAAATCAACCATCGGGTAACCGCCTATGAAGGCACCAATACTACCCAAGCCAGCAACGATAACGAGCGGATACGTATGCACTTTGGTCTGCAAGGAGGATACACTTTTCGCTGCCCTCAACTGGCCAGCTCGTACGATTTATTGGGGCACCATAACAACTTGATGTATACCAAAGGACTGGATTTGGAAGTAACCAATCACAGCGCCTGCCTCGAGACATTTGGTATCAACTTTACCCCAAAAGCCTTTATAAAAATTGGCCAAAACGGAAATGAAGTACTCAAACGATTCACTGAGCAAGTGATCAATCAACAAAACGCCATTTTATCTGCTCATTGGCAGACCAACCATGTAGGCATACAAGAAGTCATTCAAGCCATCATTCATTGCACCTATGCCGACGGGCTCAAAGAGTTGTTTCTGCTTTCTAAAAGCATCGAGCTGCTGGTATTGCAAGCCGAATTGTACCAAACCTCTCCGGTTCGTTCCTACATTCAATCTACCACCGATCGCAAAAAGCTATTGGAAGCCCGAGCAATACTCCAACAAAATATGGAACACCCTCCTACCATCATCGAGTTAGCCCGATTGGTAGGAATCAATGAATTCAAGCTCAAAAAAGGGTTCAAAGAATTGTTTAACACAACGGTATTTGGATACGTATTTCACCAACGAATGAGTAGAGCCAAACAACTGCTATTGGATACCACCAAGCCCATCAAAGACATTGCTTATGAGGTAGGTTACAGCTCTCCTCAGAATTTTTCCAATGCTTTTCGTCGTCGTTATGGAGTGGCTCCCAATCGCGTTAGAAAAAATCCCGATGTTGTAAGTAAAGCTGGGCAATAGTGGTTTGTTTTGTGGCTCATTTAAGTCTATTGTTAAATGGTTACATTGTTCCATTGTTTCGCTTCGCTTATTGTTATATGGCTAAATCGTTACGCGAAGCGTCCATTTTTCACTTAATTAGTGGACTGAAAACTAATAAAACTACGAACTCCCAACTACGGACTACTAACTAAAGAAAACTATGGACTATCGACCGTGGACTATGGACTAAAAAAAACTACCGATATGATTATAAACGAAACAGTAACTTTCGCGGCAGAAAAGGCCCAAGTATGGGATTTATTGACCAATCCTGAGAAGACCCGCCAATATATGTTTGGCTCCGCCGTCGTTTCTACCTGGAAGGTGGGCGACTCGATTGCCTGGAATGGCAAAACCGAAACGGGAGATGACATTACTTTTGTAAAAGGAAAAATACTTGCTTTTGAAGCGGGTAGTTTGGTCACCCAAACCATGTTTGACCCTCATATGGGGCTGGAAGATGTGCCCGAAAATTACGCCAAGCTCACGTATGCCCTTACAGATGACCCCAAAGGCACTACCTTGCTCATTACTCAGGATTTCACTGGAGTCGCGCAAGCCCAAAAACGGTTTGAAGAATCACAAAAAGGCTGGCCAATGGTGATTCAATCAATGAAAGAATTATTAGAATAGAATCAGTTTCTCCCTTTTTTATTATATTAGGTGCATTACCAATAAAAAGGGCGCAAATGACGGAACTTGAGTATGAAAAAAAAATAAGGCGATTACTGCAAAGCAGTGAAGAGGCAAATCAGCAATTGGCCTGTGAACTCATGAAAGGCAATGGCATTCCACGTGCCCTACATCAAGAGTTACAAGAAAAACACACGTTGTTGTGCCTGGAAAACGGATTTACCACTCCTTTTTCTCATACCGAAAAACTCAACCTGAGCCGTTTGCAATTGACCCGAATTCCTCCGGCTCTGGGTTACTTACCCCGCCTTAAATTTTTGTTTTTACCCTTCAACAACCTAGAAGAACTCCCTGCCGAGATGGGGCACTTGTTTACCCTCAAACGAGTGTACCTGGATGGCAACCGCCTTAAGGTCTTTCCGCAATCGTTTCGCCACCTCGAAAATATAGAGCGCATTGCATTGGTGAGCAATCGACTTACCCAAATACCTGAGGAGGTTTTCTACATGAGAAAAATGCGCTGGCTGGACGTGAGTTTCAATAAAATAAAGCAGTTACCTGCTGAAATAGGGCAACTGAAACATATGGAGTTTTTAACCTTGAGCCATAACCAAATCCAACAAATTCCAGAAAGCATCGTCAAACTCACGAGCCTTACAAGTTTGTCATTGGACCATAACCCTTTGAGTAAACAAGAGATGGACAAGGTAAGGGATTTGCTACCTCATACTAAAATTCGGCTTTAAATGGGACATTGTTAAATGGTTCCGCTTCGCTTATTGCTCTATTGTTACATTGTTCCGCCTACGGCTCATTGTTGCATTGCTCTATTATTAAAGCTCCCCTGACGAAGGAAGGGTCTTGCGCGAGGTGGCATATTATTTTTCACTTTACGTTTTTCATTCAATTAGTGGACTGTGGACTAAAAAAACTACCAACTCCTGACTATGAACTACTAACTAAAGAAAATTTTCATTTTTCACTGAATTGTTTTTAGCTTTACGGCCTCAAATTCAATTACCTAGCTCGCGGGAATACCCCACCAATCCCCGGCTTAAAAAGTAAAACGATATAGAAGACAAAGATGAAGAAGAATTTTATTGAAGAATTGCGCTGGCGAGGCATGTTGCACGATGCCATGCCTGGAACCGAGGAACAACTGAATAAAGAAATGACGGTGGGTTATATTGGCTTTGATCCAACCGCCGACTCCATCCACATTGGTAATTTAGCCACCCTGATGATGCTCAAACACTTACAAATGGCTGGACACAAACCAGTAGCATTGGTAGGTGGAGCTACTGGCATGGTGGGTGATCCTTCGGGCAAATCGGCCGAACGTAATCTCTTGGATGTAACTACCCTGCGCAAAAATGAAAAAGCCATTGGAGAACAATTGGCCAAGTTTCTGGATTTTGACTGTGGTGAAAATTCAGCCGAACTGCTCAATAACTATGATTGGTTTGGTCCAATGAATTTCTTGGATTTCCTGAGAGATGTAGGTAAACACATTACGGTGAACTACATGACCGCCAAAGATTCGGTAAAAAAACGTTTGGAAACAGGGTTGTCATTTACTGAGTTTAGCTACCAATTGCTCCAAGGGTATGACTTTGCGTGGTTGAATAAAAATAAAAATTGCAAGCTACAAATGGGAGGCTCCGACCAGTGGGGAAACATTACTACAGGTACTGAACTCATTCGCCGCATGGGTGGTGGTAATGCCTTTGCCGTGACTTGTCCCCTCATTACCAAGTCTGATGGAAGTAAATTTGGTAAATCGGAAGGAGGCAATGTATGGCTCGACCCTAAACGAACTTCTCCGTACAAATTTTACCAGTTTTGGTTGAATGTAGATGATGCCCAAACCAGTCGTCTGATGCGGGTATTTACTTTACTAGACCAAGCCACCATCGAGCAACACGAAGCTGACTACGCCAATGATCCCCGAATGCTCAAAAAGATTTTGGCTGAAGAAATTACCCGCATGGTACATTCTCAGGAAGAACTCGAGCGGGCTCAGAAAGCTTCTGGGTTATTGTTTGGTAAGTCTACCCTAGATGATTTTGAAAGCACCGATGAAGCTACTTTGATGGATGTGTTTGAGGGCCTGCCCAAAAAGAATTTCACTCTAAGTGAATTCAATGCTTTTGACAATACGATTGATTTGATTGCTACTGCCATGACCGAAAACCCTGACAAACCGGTTTCTAAGGGCGAAGTTCGTCGTTTGATCAAAAACAATGGCGTTAAGATCAATCAAAAAACCGTCACCAAAGATCAGTCAGAAGCCAAGCCCAACTTTAAGTTATTGAAAGGTAAGTTTTTACTCATCAAAAAAGGGCGCACTTACTTTTTGGTAACTGTTGGCATTGTACAGCGAGCAGCCGAAGTAACCGTATAACATTTTTCAATACCCAAGTTCTTATCTATAAATCAAAGCAAATCTTTTAGCAAGTTAGCAAGTCTTTCACTGGGGCTTGCTTTTTTGCTTTAGTTTCTTCACCTTCCGGTTATGATCACACCCTATATCGATATTATATTGTATGTCACAGGTAGCCTTACAGCCCTGATGATACTCCAGTTTTTGTTGCCTAAATTGATGTTAGAAAAGGTAAATGAGGTAAAAATTCCTAGTCCAGCCGGACAATTTTACGCCCGACATTGGGGACTCACCGTATTTTCGGTAGGCGCTTTGCTGGTATATGCTGGTTATCAACCCATCTATCGGGAACCCATTATATTGGCAGCCACCATCGAGAAAATAGGCTTGGTTCTATTGCTTTTGGTCGACTTCAAAAAACCTTACACCAAAAAACTCAAACTGGCCATGTATTTCGACATGGGGTGTGTCACGCTTTATATTTTATATCTTCTTAAAATTTAAATCTGATTCACCTTATGAAAATATTAATTGTTGGCGGCAATGGCACCATTGGTAAAGTGGTGAGCACACATTATCGTGCTAAGAGTGAGGTCCTGGTAGCTGGGCGCACCAGCGGTGATGTACAAATAGATTTGGCCGACAGCACCTCCATCCAGCAGGGCCTCGAAAATGCACGTAAAAAGGTCGGTAAACTAGATGCCATCATCTGCATTGCCGGAGAGGCTAAATGGGCCCCTTTCCAAACATTAAGCGAAGAGGACTACTACATTGGCTTGCGTAGTAAACTAATGGGGCAGGTAAATTTGGTCCGTATTGGGCAAAATTTTCTCAACCCCAATGGCTCTATTACGCTGACTACTGGTATATTGGCCGATGACCCAGTAGCCAAAACAGCCAGTGCGGCCATGGTAAATGGCGCCATCCATAGCTTTGTACAAGCAGCCGCTCTCGAAATAAGCGAATTTCGCCTCAATGTAGTCTCTAGCGGCTTGGTAGCAGATGCCGTAGAAAAGTACGAGGATTATTTTCCGGGTCACCACCCTATTCCTATGCCCAAGATGCTTCGTGGCTACATTCGTTGTGTCGAGGGGCACCATCACGGAGAAATCGTACGCATTTATGAATAATCCATAGTTCATTCCCTTACCACGAAGTATTCCACTTCGCCCCAAGTGATTTTGGCAACCTATTTCATTGACCACTGATGGCCTTAAATCACTTGGGGAAAATATACTCAACAATCATTTATTGACCACCTTGATCATCGCGTTCTAAACGAACATCAAAACCTATACCTTCACCTTCCTCAACTGTGATGCCTCGTTTAAAGCATGTTAAATTTTAACATAAAAACCACACTTCAATTGTACTATTCTAGAATCATAATCACTAAAAACCCGCTAAAAGGAACTATTCGTCTGTCATAATTGTACTATTTACCGAAAGTTACTCACTGAATATCAAAAAAAACAGTAAGTATAGATAAAGAATTCTTTTACACAATTACCACACTTAAAACCAACAAACGCAATGCTTCTTTTGGAAAATAAATACCTACAATTATCAATGGATTTACACAACGAAATTGCTTATCTGGAATGGAATAGGCAAACCGCTTTTATGAGTAATGAAGATTTTCAGAACATCTTGTATATGTGTATGGAAACGCTCAAAGAACTACAGCCCAAGGCCTTGTTGGGCAATGACCAACATTTTTCTAAGCCCATTTCTCCTGAGTTGCAAGAATGGACCGTGGCTCAGTTGAACCCTCACCTGCAAACATCGGGCATCCGAAAAATGGCTTTTACATCCTCCCGCGATTTTATTGGTGATCTATCGATTCAACAAAGTGTAGAAGAAATACAAAAAAACAGGCCCCGTAAACAGCTTACCGTACGCTATTTTGAAAATATAGAAGATGCAAAAAAATGGGTGAGTGTTTAATTGTTTATTTCTAATAAGTGCCAGTTCCAAAGTCCAAGTTAAAATCTTAACAACTGGAATTCATTAAGCCTTTCATTTTTTTCTGCAGCAGGACAATATCCAGTGGATATTGGGCCAGCTAAGAGGGATGGAACGAAACA
>CALDJV010000733.1 GCA_937899305.1 uncultured Cytophagaceae bacterium | reverse complement strand
CCCAATATCCACTGGATATTGTCCTGCTGTAGAAAAAAATGAAAGGCTTAATGAAACCCAGTTGTTGAGATTTTAACTTGAACTTCGGAACTGGTATTTATTAGAAATAAGCAAATTTTTGACCTGCGAAAGGTCAGATAACAATAAAACAATCGATTATGAGTATCAAACTTCTATTTACCTTATTTGTACTGGCCCATGGCTTGGTAGCCAGGGCTCAAGTAAACTACAATTTAGATTTTGAGCAGGGCTCGGGTGACAAAATGTATATCCTGGGAGATGCCCGTTTCAAACAAGTGAGTTCAGACTATAGTTTTTTCGTGGACCCCAAAGTAGCTTATAGTGGAAACAAATCATTGATGTTTTTTTCCAATGCTTACCGAAAATCTCCTTCGGGGAGTTTTAAACTACAAATTCCGGCCAAGTTCAGAGGTAAGGTAATCGAGCTGAAAGGCTATCTGAAGACCAAGGATGTGAACGTGGATGGCTTTGCGGGCCTGCATTTGAGTACCGAAGACAAAGATGGCCAACTGATTGATGAACGTAATCTGAGGTCGGAACAAGTATATGGTACAAATGATTGGAAAGCGTATTCCATTCGGTTGCCCCTGACTGATTATACTTATTGGATCAATGTGGGTGGTTTTATTTTGGGAGATGGTCAGATCTGGATAGACGACCTGCAATTGTTTGTAGACGGCCAACCGTTGGCTGAAGTACAACAAAAAAATTACCCTACCAAGGCTTCAAGCCCCCATCCATATTTTGCCCCCAATCAAAAAGCGTTGCTGACTGAATGGAAAAAGGTAGAACAGTTGATAGATACCATTGGGATGCAAACCCCTGATTTTGGGCTATATGTCGGGTTGGTGTACCAGGGCAAAATCATTGACTCGCGAGAAAATGGATGGGCCGATCGAGAAACCAAGCTGAAAATGAATGACCAACGGGTACATATGTGGGGGAGTATTTCCAAAATGTTTACCTCCATCGCAGTATTACAATTGGTGGAACAGGGCAAACTGAACTTGGACGATCCGGTTACGAAGTACATTCCTGAACTGGGCAAAGGCGAAGCCAAGTTTGGCGGGATGTCAGCGATCAAAATTCATCATTTATTGGTGCATAACAGTGGCTTTGACCGGGAGCCTGCTTACCAAAAGCTCAAAGCCCAATTTCCTAAATTTAAACGGTACATTCCCACCTTTGAGGAGATCAAACCTTTTTTGAAATATACTTCACAGCGTTTTAAACCAGGGGAAAAGTTTGAATATAGCAATGGGGCTTACTCAGTATTGGGCGTAATAGTAGCGCGGGTATCGGGGGTTAAATTTACCAAATACGTTACCCAAAATATTTTTAAGCCATTGGGCATGCACACTGCCCATTACGAAATTACCCCACCTGATTTACAAAAAGATTTTGGCAAGAGCTACAAATTAAAAAGCGATGGCAGTTGGTACAAATGGCGATTTGATGAAAATCAGGGGTTCAAAGAGGGCAATGGTGGAGTGAAGGGAAAAGTAGCGGACTTGCTCAAGTTTATGGATTTTTTGCGATTTAGAACCCGTAAATCTTACCTTAAAAACTACGAAAAGGTATTGCCTCGAGCGGTTTTGGAGCAGTATTATTTCGATTTGGAGCGGGTTAAACCCAAATTACACGCCTTTATATTTACCAGAGACAGGGTGGATTACCATTCGGTAAGTGGGTTTATGCATGAAACCTCGGCCAAACACCGCCACAAAGCACACGTGATTGGGCATAGTGGTGGCATCGAGGGGTATACTTCTAATTTTGAGTTTAGAAAAGAAAAAGACGCACCTTATGGCATTATTCTGATGATGAACACCGGAGGATATGTAGGCTCCAAGCAGTTTACGAGTTTTTCGATGCTTTGGGATTACTTGAGTAAATTGATGCACGGAGAAAAAATAGATACTGTCCGGGTCAATTGGAGTCGCAAGCATGCTTTTCTTCAGGCTACCCGACGTATGAGAGACGCTGAAAAAAATAAATCAGGAAAGGAATAATGCGGGAAAAAATCATGCAAGAAAAAGCGTGTTGAACTGAAAGTTCAAAATTGCTAAAACTTACACTCGAGTCCATTTTATCAATAGTAAACAGTGCTTGAATAACCAAAACTTCCTATCCACCTTAGTTTGTTGGCGTTAAGAAATTTGTGAAATGAAGCCGTAAAACCGAAGCTGCAGCTTTGCTGCGCTGAGCTCTGCCAAAGGCTAAATGATCACTGAGCGAGGTACGAGGGAATGTTTGAGCATTTTAGGTGCAATGCAACAAATTTTAGCACAACAAACTACAGTGGCGGCTTTTTTTGGTTCGTTTTTTTAGCTGAAGAATTTAAAACCGTACACTAATTTTTAATCTACTAAGACTTGTATTTGAATACTCTTTATCAGGTATAAACAATGTTTGAATAACCAGCTCTTTCTTTCCGCCTTATTTTGTTGGCGTTAAGAAATTTATGCAATGAAGCCGTTAAAACTGATCACTGAGCGAGGTACGAGCGAACGTTTGAGCAGTTTCGGCGTAATGAAGTAAATTTTAGCACAACAAAATACAGCGGTGGCCTTTTTTGCTTCGTTTTTTTGGCTACAGAAAAAAATGAAGGGCTGTTGAGGTTAAAGAATCTTCATTTTACACTCGAGGCTTCCTGATTATCAGCGTTGTAAATTTATCCAAAATGAAAAATATTTTGAGTAAAAAAAATGTGTACGGTTTTGAAGCTGAAGAAAAAAATGAACGGATGTTGAGGATGAAGAATCGTTATTTTATCTCAAAACCTGACTTATTACTAAACCTGTAAGTTAGGCTGTTCAAAATTAGCGAATTTCTTCCCCCGGTTTTTATAATCAAAAATAAAACATTGTATCGGTCGTCAGTAACTTTTTCTTCCTCTTTACCATTGTCAGGATTCTT
>CALDJV010000732.1 GCA_937899305.1 uncultured Cytophagaceae bacterium | reverse complement strand
GCCGCTAATTGGGTATGTTATTTTTTGGATACTCCCTAACTTAACAGCAAAACTAAAGCACTTGCCTATGTCATTCAGAAAACAATTTGGAGGAAAGCTTACCAAAGAAATCATTGCCCAATACGAACAATCGCCCCACTGGAAAAATGGCGCCTTTGAAAACATAGAACCGGTAGATATGCGCATGGGACTGGCCAAAATGCCTGGGATTATTTATAAGCAATTGTCCAATCGAAAAGTGCGACAACCCCAAAAGTCATTGCCCATTCAAGCGTTTGACCAAGAGGCTTTTTTCAAAAACTCAGATCAGGCCCAAATGATTTGGTATGGGCACTCGGTGCTGTTGTTACGTCTGGGTGGCCTAACCGTATTGATTGATCCCATGCTGGGCAGTAATACTACGCCCATGACCCCCATGCCTACCAAGAGGTTTTCTGAAAATACCCTACAACTGGTTGACGCTTTTCCTGAAATAGATTTGGTGTTGCTCACCCACGATCATTACGACCACTTAGACTATGCCAGCATAGAAAAACTACGGCCCAAGGTAAAGCAGTGGGGAGTGGCCCTGGGCGTAAAGCGACATTTAGAATATTGGGGAGTGGCCGGGACCACCATTACCGAGTTTGATTGGTGGCAAGTGATGACTATAGGCAGTCTGAATTTTACTTTTACGCCTACCCGACACTTTGCGGGCCGAGGGCTCAGAGACCGAAACAAGTCGCTTTGGGGCGGCTGGGTGCTCGAGAGTCCCCAAGAAAAAATCTGGTTTAGTGGAGATGGTGGCTATGGCAAGCACTTTAAAGAAATAGGGCAACGCTTGGGCCCCTTTGATTTTGCCTTGCTAGAGTGTGGGCAGTATAACAACGATTGGGCGGAGATACACCTATTCCCCCCAGAATGTATCCAAGCCGCACTCGATACGGGCACAAAAAACATCATGCCTGTGCATTGGGGTGGTTTTGCGCTTTCTTACCAACATACTTGGCAAGAACCTGTCGAAGACTTTATAAAAGCGGCAGAAGCCGCCCAACTCCTTTATACCGTGCCACGATTAGGAGCAATCTTCAACGCGCAAGACCAAATCACTGAAAAGTGGTGGCGAGACTTTGGCTGACCCTTGATGCTTAATTTTAAGGATTTAAACAAAATTTTGAGAGTTTTGATAATGCTCACTCTAAGACAATATTTGGCGAAGGTCTTCTACATTTGACGTAAAGGGAGGATGAGTAATTATCTGATAATTAGTCATCTAAACTTGGAAATATATCACTCCCCCATTTATCTCTGATTTGGCTCAATGCACTTGTCTCTTTATTTTACTTTTAAGTCTCCGTTTGTTCTAATGTAAAGGATGGTTGCTTTATCAGAACTGTTTTTAATCTTGTGAACTGCTTTGCCCGTCGAACCAAAATAGCTCCCCATGTCTAAAGCTTTGGTTTCTTTGTTTTGAGGCATCAAATAATGTAGGTTGCCTTTGATCACTACCGAATGCAGCACTGTACCATTGGTTATGATTTTTCCTTTATATCCAACGGGAAGTTTAACAAAAACACTTTTGAAGTCTTTGTTTTCTAGAAGAAAACTGAGCTCAGCTTTGCTGCTTCGGCTAACCCATTTGGTCTTTTTGCTATCGAGCCAAACGATGTTAGACACCTCTATGTTTACCGGCTTTTCTCCGTTGTCAAATGATTTACTAATCGGCTTTACAAGATAAGGCCCTCGGGTGATTTCTACCAAGGCAGTTACTCCTTCACCTTTTGCGGAGGTAATGTGTGCTTCCCCTGCGGGTTGTGTCCAGAACGAACCTGGCTTCATCCACATATTTTCGGCTTTTGGATCATCATTATGTATCAATCCTTTAATGACCACCGCTCTGTAAGTAACATTATGGATATGAGGCGGTGAAGAGAATCCATTTACAAACTTAGCCAAAAAACCAGTGGCGACACTTCTTATTCCCACTCCTTTTCTACTTCCCCAAAGCGTACCTGCTTGTGGACTTTGGTCTCCTCTTGCCGGGTTTAGTTTTTCCCAAACAATCTCAGAACTTAATATGACTTTGTTAGTAGGACCTTTGCTTTCGGGGTCTTGAGCTGAACTGTCATAAGCACTCAAGAGCCCAACAACGATCATCAAACAGGTTAATTTAAATTTCGTTTTCATTTTTTATTACTCGTTTTAACATCGCACACAAAATTGTGTAATAAAAAAGCATTCTAAAGTTCATCTGACCTTCGAGGACACTCCTTGCTGTTTTACATCTAGCCTAAAAGCAGGTTGAATCGTTTCGATGCCTGCTAGAGCAGATCAATTCCCCCAGTCATTTAATCATAGTCAGGATAGGTTCTACCCATTGGATCACCATCCACTACTGGGATTTTTCGGTTAGTCACTCAAAACAATATGCCAGTGGTTTCGCCTTTTTAATGATGCAAAAGTATAACGAGTATTTGGTTTGAGGCGGAATTAAATGACCAATCAAAGTCATCAAATGATGAATTGAACTCATCATTTTTTTAGCTGTTTGTCGAAGTTTATTGGTTATTTTGTATGAAAAATTATTCAATGAATACGTTAACGAGACGGTTAGTAGAAAATAAATGGTCGCAAGAGTTATTCATCTTGTTGATGTCGTTTGTGCTTTTTACGCTCAATGATTGGATCCTGATCCACAACTGGCGCAGTCTGTTGACCGGATTGGCTTATTTTTTATTATTATATACCCACGCGCAAGTCAACCGGACTTTTTTGCTGCCTATTTTATTAAAAAAACATCGGTCCATCCTGTATCTATTGGCCACTGTAGTTTTGTTGGTGATATTTACGGTGATAGTTTATCATTCGGTCACCCTGTGGATCTACAAAAACTGCTTTCTGTACAAATCCATCGCGCAAAAAAGTTATACTTTTCAGGCAGGAACCCTACTAGTCACCTTGATATGTATCATTTCTATCAGTTTGTTTTTTAAGTTTTACCGGAAAAGCAAACGTTTGGATGAGGCACAGTTACTCAATAAAAATGCCCAGTTGAATTCGTTAAGAGAACAACTGAATCCACATTTTTTATTCAATACCTTCAACACCTTATATGGCATCAGTTTAAAATACCCCGAGCGCGTGTCGGAACTGATCATGCACGTCTCGCAATTGATGCGCTACCAACTTGAGTGTCACGATACGCCTACGGTGATTTTAGATCAAGAAGTAGAGTTTATTAAGAGTTATGTGAAGCTGGAAAAAGAACGGGTGGGTTATCGTTGTAACATTCATTTTGAAAGCGATATTGACCAGCCAGATTGCTATAGAATAGCCCCCATGTTGCTAATTGTGTTTGTTGAAAATGCTTTTAAACACGGTACGGCATCTGCCGAACAATGTTTTGTGGACATTGCTATCAAAGCGAAAAATGGTCAGCTACATTTTTCTACAAAAAAAACCATTCCAAAACGTA
>CALDJV010000731.1 GCA_937899305.1 uncultured Cytophagaceae bacterium | reverse complement strand
ATGCAGCAGGCAAATCGGACATAATACTATTTACTAGCAATTAACACAATTATACTTTATACATTAACTTAACCAAATTATGTTTCAACAAAAAAATACCTTATCTGCTGATAAGCGATGGGTTTTTATTGCCATTGCATTATGCACTGTCTTGCACTACCAGTCCCGTGCTCAAAAAGTATTTGAACTCATGCAAGACGACCACGTCAAAGTAAAACAGCTAGAACGAGTAGGAAAGCGCTATTTTCAAAACCGTGACAAAGGCCGAGGAAGTGGCTACAAACTTTATCGCCGTAAGTTATACTGGGCCAAACGCAATGCCGGGTCTGATGGTCGGGTGATTAGCAATGCGCAGGTATTAGACGAATGCCAGCGGTTTCAGCAAGCCTGGGGCAAAATTTCATCCAACAAAAGACAGCGAAGCAGTGGCTGGAGAGAGTTGGGGCCATTCAATTGGACAAGAACCCGAAGCTGGAATCCTGGATTGGGCCGAATCGTATCTATTGCGGTTGAACCCAGTCGACAAAATGTGATCTATGCGGGCTCCCCTGGTGGAGGTATTTGGAAGTCGGTCAATGCTGGGCAAAGTTGGCAACCTTTAGGCGATCGTATGACCAATATGTCAGTTTGGTCTATTGCCATTGATCCTAACAATGTAAATACGGTTTTTCTAGGCAATTCGGCGGGTCAAATTATGAAATCTACCAATGGAGGAAGCTCTTGGACCGAAATATATCGGGTGAGTGGCACCCCTCGTCGTATTTTGATTCATCCGGGGAGTAGCCGTATTTTTATTGGAACCACCCGTGCCCTGTATCGTTCGCTCAATGGAGGATCCAGTTTTAGTGTCGTGTTGAATACCAAAGCCGAAGATGTAGAATTTAATCCAGGTAATACCAATGTGGTATATGCTTGTGGCGATAGTTTTTACCGATCTACCAACGGTGGAGCATCTTTTAGCCGGATCACCAGCGGCATTGTAAGTAGTGAGCGTTTGAAAATGGCCGTGACCTCAGCCGACCCTAGTTTGGTATATTTGGTGCAAAAGCGAGGTAGTGGCTTTGGTTACCTGTATCGTTCTACCAATAGTGGAGCAAGTTTCAGTGTACGGGCCAATTATAACACGGTTTCTTCCAATCAAGTATATTTTACCCAAGCTGCCCGTGACATGGCCATTGCGGTGTCTAATACCAATGCCAACGAGGTACACGTAGGAGGGATGAACTATTCTCGATCATTGGATGGAGGAGTGAGTTTTACCACATTGGCGGCTTGGAATGCCCCCTCTGATCGCTCTTATGTGCACGCCGATATCGAAGTATTACAATACCTCAATGGAAGCATCTACGCAGGAACTGATGGGGGTATTTTCCGGAGTAGAGATCGTGGCAACAACATGGCAGATTTGACTCAGGGAGGGTTGGCGGTGCGTCAATACTACCGTATTGGAGGAGCAGCCACCGATGCCAACATGATTGTGGGAGGAGCCCAGGATAATGGAACCAACATTATGAGTGGGTCGAGTCGAAATTTCAAGGAGTGGTTAGGAGCCGATGGCATGGAGTGTTTTATTGACCATAAAAACAAAAATGTAGTATACGGAACGACTCAATTTGGCAACCTTTACAAGAGTACCGATGGGGGCAACAGCATTGGGAACATTAGCAAGCCAGGTAACTTTAGTGGAGAATGGGTGACTCCATTTATGATTGATCCGATCAATAATCGGGCGATCTATGCCGGGTACAACGATTTGTACCGAAGCAACAATGGTGGGAGTAGTGGAAGCTGGCGAAATATCACGCAAAGTATCAACATTGGAGGAAAACTGGATGAAATGGCGATTGCAGCTTCCAACAACAATTACATCTATATTGCCGAACGAGGGCGTATGTGGCGTACCAAAAATGGACAGAGTAGCAACCCCACTTGGGTGGAAATAAGTAATTTTAGTGGAGACGTAAATTTTATTGCGGTAGACCCCAACAATCCCGAACGTGTGGCTATTGCTACAACGGGCTCTCGGGTATATAAATCGGAAAATGCGGGCGGTTCTTGGACAAATATTCGTCGAAACCTACCCAATATTTCGGCCCAATGTGTGGTATTTGACGATACCCGAGCCAATGGTTTGTATGTAGGAATGCAATCAGGAGTGTATTATACCAACGACAACCTCAGCAGTTGGGAGCCATTTTCTATCAATTTGCCTGGGGTACAAACTTCCGAGCTGGAGATTCACTATCCGAGTCGCAAGATCAGACTGGCTACTTATGGTCGAGGTATTTGGGAAGCTGACTTGTATGACGAAACCGGAGCCGAAATCAATCCTCCTAGTAATTTGGTAGCTCAGGTAAACGATAAAAACGTAACCCTTACCTGGCGAGACAATTCAAACAACGAAAACGGTTTTACGATTGAAAGAAGCAATGGTGGTGCTTTTCAACGCATCGATTTTGTGAGTACCAACAGCCAAACGTTTACGGATACTGACTTGGCGGAAGGCACCTATACTTATCGAGTAAGGGCTTATGATAACGATCAATATTCTGATTATTCTAATTCGGTACAAGCAGTGATCGAAGGCATTGTAAATCCCCCCAATGTGGTGGATAATTGTGAAGGCTGTACCGTATACGATACCAACAGCGAAGAAACCACTCGTGCCGATATGGGCAAAGAAAAAGCGGCAGATGGCAATGTAAATACCTATTGGCATACCAACTGGTATGACGATAACAGTGAGCATCCTCATTATATTGCGATTGACCTGGGACAGGAGCGAGAGTTGGTTGGATTTTCGTATCAAGGACGACAAACCGGAACCACTGGAATGGTGAAAGATTACGTATTGTTTGGTTGGGATGGCAGCAGCTGGCAGCAATTGTCGGCGGGATCTTTCCAAAAATCAACCCTTAAGCAAACCGTGGACTTTGCCAAGTTCCGATGCCGCTACCTTTATTTCCGAGCATTGTCAGAGGTAGATGGCAAGCGATGGGCTACTGTGGCTGAATTTACGGTGAGATACGAACGTCAAACCAATAGCAGACAAACTACTCAATTCTCAAACCTACCGTCTGAGCGCCCTAAAGTAGATTTACACGATTTCTCTGGAATTAAAATCTTTCCAGTACCATTCAATGATCAACTGCACATTGAGGGATTGACTTCTCGCCAAGCCATTCGTTCTATACGACTGACTGGAGTGGATGGAATTACTCGTCGCCCTAGGGTGAGCCGAATGAAAAATGAAGCAAATCGAGTGACAGTAGATACCAGTAAGCTTCCCAAGGGTTTTTATGTTTTATATTTTGAGGAGGCAGGCGTAGCCAAAAAAGTAAGCATTCTGAAGCAGTAAAAATGACTTAGTAACACTTTCAAAATAAGTGTCCGATTTGGTCATATACATGAATTGTTGGGTGAGGCATTTTTTGCGCCCATAGCAGCGCTACGGGC
>CALDJV010000730.1 GCA_937899305.1 uncultured Cytophagaceae bacterium | reverse complement strand
TGAGTAAATTGTAGATTGGTATAAAAAATCCGTAAACAGACTATAACATTATAAAATAAAACTCGTAAACACCTATACAATCATATGAAAAACCTTATTAACTTAAAAGATTATTATGACAGTACCAGATAAAAAAAGTAAATCAACTGCTGCTCTCCTCGCTTTTTTTCTAGGCTTTTTTGGGGTACACCGCTTTTATTTGAACCAAAATGGTATGGGTATCGGATTAATTCTGGGTACAATGACTGTTTTTGGCGTAATCATCACGCGTATTATTTCTTTTGTAGACTTCATTGGATTTTTGATGATGTCGGAAGAAGAATTTAATCGACGTTACAATCCCCACTTAGTGGCCTACCACGGTTATGGTGCAGTCAATGCAATGCAAAAACCTGCCTATGTAGCAGATGAAATCAGGAAGTTAGATCAATTGTTTCAAGAGGGTGTGATCACCTTTGAAGAATTTGAGCGTAGAAAGCAAAAGATTATGGATTAATGAAATATTAAACAATCTCTATAAAATGGGGCGTTTGAAGAGCATTCAAACGCTTTTTTTATGGGCAATGCGCTACTTGATCACCTCAAAACTAATACGAGTCATTGAGTTTGAATTTTTCTAATTTTAATAACATAATAGCGAAAATCATCACGCGTTTTTCCTTGCGGAAAACTTTGCTTGACGACATACGCTTTGGTTTGGCCAGCCGCAATAGGTGCTCCATCTTCGGGTACTACGTTAAAATCTCGTTGAATAATACGATTACCTTGTTGATCAAACCAGGTTACCTCAACCTTGAGCCTCTTAATTGTTTGGTTTCCAGTGTTTTGAAAACTACAAGTAGCGTGGTGAGAGGTGCGATTCCCAAATAGTTTTTTAAATTCACTGCTCAATTCCTCGATTGTGATATTGGCATTACCATCAAGCGCTACTTTGATACCCTGAGGCAAATCATCAAAGGCATTTGTAGCTGTTTTTGGACTTGTGGTATAGTCCTTTTCATCAAAGTCATCTTCAGCTATATTACCTGTTTGCCAAAAGAAGACAGCCACCAATAGAGAAATAATGCCTGCTGCGATCGCCATGAATATGGTTTGTTTGGCTTTTATTTGGGGCTTCTTGGTAAAGTTTTCTTCCTTGGAAAGCTCGCTTACAATGATCAGCGATTGTGCATTTTCGGGGGAGGACTGAAGGCATCGACGAGCAAATACGAGGGCATGGGTGCGATCTTCGCTTTGTGATTTATCGTGCCACCTCATTTTATAAGCATAGGCAATACTGGACAGTGCCTGGGTATTGTTAGGCTTGATACGAAGGGCTTGTTTGTATTCTTGAATGGCATCCGACCAGTTTTTATATTTCAGAAACCCTTCTGCTCTTTCTACATGATCTTGGTAAACTTCTTGAGCGGCTTGCCAGTTTTCTTCGCTCATTCCTGCGTCCAGTGCTATTTCCTTGAGCGCTTGTTCGGTGAGCGGTTGGTTTTCTCGTGCCCGCTGCACTTCAAACAATTTGCTGATATATGCCTCGATAATTTTTTCAGAGTTACTATCCATCATTTAAAAAATTGGGAGTTTACAGGGATACTAATTCGCGATACTTACTTTTTCTACAATAATCCGATAACGAGCAGGGTTAGTGACCTTACGCTTAGGAATTTGATTGGTGATTTTATCTATATGTATTTTACCTGGTAAAACTGTAGGGTCTATGATTGTCCTAAGGTGTCTTTTTTTGCTAAAAACGACCTTACCTTGCGCGTTGAGCCACTCAATGGTAACCGAAATGGTTTTGAGTTCCAAGTTACCCGTATTTTTGAATTCCAATACCAGTTTTTGGCTAAAAAAACCGCTTTTATAAGAGTTGGAGGTATTATTCAACCGTTCACGAAATGCCAAGTCGATGTTATTTGGTTTGCCGTTGCGCCAACTAATCTTAAGTTTTTTAGAAGGAGAAAACTCAAGAGGTGCGGGTATTTTTTTGATCCTTTGTACTGTTACACGGGCTTTGGCTATCCTTACGAGCGGTTGATTTCTAATACTTTTCAGAATAGTCACCGGGATTTCGTCACCAGAACGATATTGAGGAGATAATAAAGAGCCTACTGTCAGGTCAGTTCCGGTAAAACGAACCTTTCCGGCTTTGTCCAATAAATCGACCTTTAGTTTTAAATAAGAAACAATGAGCCGATCTACTTGTAAGCTTCCAGTAGCTTTGTAAGAGTAAGCGTTGGAATATACATTTACCCCAGAGTTATAAGAAGTAAACTTTAGACCTTTGGATTGAGCGTTGGGGACAAACTCTATGGGTACTGTCCACTCTTCAGGGGTAAAGCGAGCGGTTCTTCTGGTAGTATTTTTTCGTTGTTTATTAGTAGGTGGTTGGTAGGCCACTTTGTTTTTGTTACGAGTCCAGGTAAAGGTATTGGTGGCTTGCCAATTACTTCCGTTCCAATTGAATACCCTTACTTCCATTTGATCCTTGGCTTTCAATTGATATACCTCCTTTATTTTCATTTTTTGACCATCGGGCAAAAACTTGTCATATTCTAGAGTGATTCCTGATTTGTTGACTTGAGTGACCGTTCCTTCGGTTGTTTGGCCGTCGTCGCTAAAGCTAAAGTGTCTGATTTTTTCTGAAAAAGGATTGAGTGATAGAGTTCCTTTGGTTCCTGGGCGCAGTTGGGTAGCACTGAGGTAATAATACTTGGTAAACTGAATGAGGTGTTTGTCTAGTGCCCACTCAAATACGACTTCACCTACGTTGCTATTATTGCTGGATTGTTGCAATTTGTCCTTGATAATCCACTTGTTACCTACTAAAAATGACAACGCGATCATAGGATCCTGTTGATTGACCTCGCTTTGGGCAAAAATGAAGGAATTGATCCACAAGCATAATACGATAAGAGATGATAATTTTTTGTACATAAATTCGATAAAGGTTATTAAAGTAACGCTCAAAGCGTGCGACACTATTTTGAGTGCATCCAGGCTCATCAAGTGATCCTTTGCTAAACTTTGGCTCTGAGTGATAGTGTCAAATTATATTGCGTAAGTTGTTGTATACCAAATATAACGAATTTTAGAGAAGAGATGGAGATTCTCAGGGATGCTTTAGGATTAAAAAAAGAAATTTTATTTCAAAAAACTTGCGTGTTAAAGAAAATATATAGTACTTTGCTATACATATAACTATTTAATGAAAACTACCATTATATACATAATGGAATTGCAAAACCATATACCACTGAAAAACCATACTTTATGAAGGAGCAGCCACTATTTGTAGCATAACAAAACCAGTTTATGCTACAAAGGTGTTGCCCATTATTTTTACAAAATCGAAAAGAAAACCCTGTTTGGATTTGAGTTTACCAAACAGGGTTTTATGTTTATAACGAGTATCTCTAGGTGACTTTTGAAATGGAATTAGTGCCCAGAGCACTAG
>CALDJV010000729.1 GCA_937899305.1 uncultured Cytophagaceae bacterium | reverse complement strand
TGGGCAACTTGCTTGGCAAAACAAAACACTCAAGAAATACCCAAATAAGCTAAGGCTTACTTCTCATCAAAATCCTGACCTTTGGATGGATATAAGCGTCAATAAATCAGGTGCTTATCGGGCTATTTTACCCACAGGAACTTACAAAATATCGTTGGCTGGAAATATGCACTATGAAAATAGGAAAAGAATCAGAATGAGGGGATATTTTGACTTAATAAAGGTAAAGGCAAATCTTGATACGAAAATTCCGGCTGTGAAGCTCACTACTTTACCTTCCCCTGATTTACTTCCCGAAAAGGGTATTTTGCTTGATTTTGAAGCAAAAAAGACGGAAGCTTTAGACAAATTTGTCAAGGCTTACCAAGACTTTTATGAAATACCCGGAGCATCATTGGTGTTAATCAAGGATGGTAAGATCGTTTATCATAGGGCGTATGGTACAAAAAATACCTTTACTGGAGATAAAGTCACCAATCAAACATTATTTGCTGCAGGTTCGGTTACCAAGCCTGTTTTTGCTTTTGCGGTGTGTCGTTTGGCCGAGCGAGGCATCATAGATTTGGACAAGCCTCTGTATCAATACTTGCCTTTTAAGGCCATTGCTCATGATAAACGCCATCAACTCATTACTGCACGATTTGTATTAAGCCATCGTAGTGGGCTTCCTAATTGGGTTTTTAACAAAAATGCGAAATTGAATTTAAAATTTACTCCTGGTACCAAGTTCAGTTATTCGGGTGAAGGTTTTGAATATCTGAAAAGAGTCATTGTTAAAATTACTGGAAAAGACATGAGTACAGTATTAAGAGAAGAAGTACTCACTCCATTAAACCTTAAAAATACCTATTTTGAGGAAAGTAAGTATTTGGCCAAGCACAGGTCTCATGGGCATTAAAATAATTTACCTACCTTGACCGAATTACCAAAAGCGCCTGGTATGGCGTGGAGTATGCATACCGAGGCCAAAGCATTTGCCAGCTTTGTTTTGGGGTTGTGGCACAAAAAAGGGCTGAAACCTACTACCTATCAGGACCTGTTTCGTCATCATTCAAAAGTTTCCTATGTTTATCTACCTGGATGGCAGGAGTATTTCGGCTTAGGCATTTCAATGGAAACCACTCCTTTTGGACCTACTTTTGGCCACTCAGGAGATACTGGTGATTTTAAAGCCTTGTTTAAAATGTACAAAGATCTAAAGGTAGGTTTTATTCTTTTTACCAATAGCAACAATGGAAACGAATTAAATCGAGCCATTGAGCGGTATTTGATCACAGGGAAGCTGAAAAATCATAAGAAATAAGCGTAGCCTTTCAACTTTGATTTGCAATCCAGGTAGGCAAAATTCAATTTGGTGATACTCAGGTTTAGAGTATCACCAAATTTTATGTGATAAAACCCTTCACTTGTTTTTTACATACTACCTCCAAAACAAATGATTTTGAAGTTTTGAATTAGTCTTTTATTTTTTTGAAGATAGCCATGAGTTTTTCATATTCAGCCAGGTTATAATCTTCTAGCGCCTCTAAATGTTTATCCAGTTCTTTGTTCATAATATTTAAGTCGATTTTTTGTTTAATAATGTGATTATATTCCAGGTTATGTTTCTTGTTAAGAGATTTTATGTATTTGCCAGGTAATATTTTAAATTTATTGTAGATGAAAGCCAAGTCGTTCATCTCAATTTGCTTCAAAAAACTTTGTTGATTGATATTATTTTCTCTCAAGTAGTATCCAAGAAAGTTTAATAAATAATAGGGTACTGGTTCACGTTTGTTTGCGCTGTTTTTTTTATCCAATTCTGCTTTTTTATAAAGAATGATCAATTTAAACATGCTTTCAGTTGTAAGTATTTCGCCAATTCTGATCGAAAAACCTTGATAGTATTCTTTGTTCGTGGGTTTCAGAAGATATGATTTCTTAGTGTAAGAAAAGAATGCATCTTTGATATATGCACCAATAATTTGAATGAGGGTCTCGAGTGGCAATTGTAAATCTTTAAGAGTTTTGAACTCAAAAAAAGATGCGTATGAAAATTTATTTGCAGTGTTGAGAGCTTCCCAAAATTTTTTCTTGTCTTGGTAAAGCTTTTTGAGCTGAAACTTATCGCTTTGTTTTACTGTTAGTAAAATCCCAAAATTCTCTAAATTATTCTTAATTGTGAAAAAAGGTTGGTGAGTTGCCCCGAAAACTTTTTCATTGATAGAGTTTTGACTGTTGGTATACTTTACAATGTCACGGTAAAAATCTGTATCTTTTTTTTCCAGTACCAAAATTTTTACCATTACATACACATCTTTAAAGTTATCCTCTATGCGATCTTCATTCTTTAAAACCTCTGATATTGAATTGACGGTTTGACATCCGTTCACAATCTGAGGATTTGTTATTTCAACCTTTTTAGAGTCAGCTTTTGCTCTATCGCAAATGATGGTAATTCCGTTATTGTAATAAAAGAAATTCCGTCTCTCATCTTTATTTTTGAGGGTGGCTATAATCCCTTTGTTGATGCCGCTGGTTCCACCGAGGTATTCGCGAATGTTTTTTTCAAATAGCGAATATTTTCGCTTTTCAGCATCTTTCCATAAACGATAGACATCAGTAACTTTAGCCATTACATAATATGCTTCAGACATATTAGGAAGAGAGTATTCCTGAGGACGAATGGCCAGATAAGTTCCTTTATTTTTAACTTCCAGGGTAGTTTTTAGAGAGGCATTTTCAACAAACGATTTGCCAAAATATTTTTCTTTGATATTCTCCATAGAAAAAACCTCTACAATGGTATGATCATTTTGAAAGTTTTTGACTATAGAGATAATATCGTTATTTATCGAATTGTTAGTTACATAAAAATGAAGGAAAATCTTGTAATCTTTCTCTTCTTTTATTTTTGTATAAATCTCCTGTAACTCGTTGCTACGTTTATAGGTACCTTCGTTGAGTTTGGCAAGTGGGCGGGTTAGAAAATCAGATACCTCTTTTGAACTTAATTGTGTATTTTCATTGTAATACTTATTTTGAATAATGTATAGTTCTTTGT
>CALDJV010000728.1 GCA_937899305.1 uncultured Cytophagaceae bacterium | reverse complement strand
AATAAAATACCGAAGTTTGGTTGACCAGTGTATCAAACTTGATCCTGCGACTACGTTTGGCATCCGCCAGATTTTCTAAAAAAGTATTGAGTTTATCTTGCCAATGGATAGAAGTAAAGGCACTTTCAACTCGTTTGTTTTTGGTGAGCGCCAAGGCATTTTGTACTACTTCATCCAGGTTTTGGGTACTCTGAATGATCATATCTACACATAGCATGATGCTTTCCAGATTTTGCTCTTGTTTGATGAGGTTGGTAAGCCCTAAAATAGACCGAAGTGGGGCCCGAAACTCGTGAGATGCATGGTACACAAAATTATCGAGTTCATTATTTACTTTTTTGAGCTCCATACTGTGCTGTTTCAGTTCCGTAATGTCTTGGATGACCCCTTCGAAATGATTGTCATTGCTTAAAGTACCCGAAATAGAGAGCCATAAGATTTGGTTCTTTTTGATGCGTAGTTGAACCTCTTCTCGGATAATAAAAGTGTGCTTTTCGAGCATCCCTTTAAGCCGATACAAATCTTCGGGGTTATAATCCAGCAAATGGTCCTCAAGTTTTTTGCGAGGCCTCATTTGTAAAAGGTCCCAAAAACGGTGATTGGCTTCTGCGATTTCTCCACTGGCCATGTCTATGCTCACAATTCCTATGACTGAATTTTGAAACAACTCCTGATATTTCTTCCGACTGGCTTTTTCGTGTTCTTGTTTTTGTTCGATTTGTTCCAGCATATGATTAAACTGGTCGTACAACTTGGTGATCTCATCGTTACCCCTTGATCGTTTCTTGGCGCGAAGAGCGTAATCGCCTTTATCTGAAATTTGGTCCACTACGGTAATCAATTCTTGCACTGGGCTAGACACTACCTTTTGTAAACTACGAGCAAGTACATAAGATATAATAGCCAGCAAAATCAGTAGCCCTACCAAAATAATGATTTCCTGATTTACTTTTTGATTCAGTTTTTGAGTGCTTGCCTTGATGTACACCAAACCCAAATAGTCACGATCGTTGTAAACGACTGGCTGGTAAACATGTAAAAAATCATCATTAAATTTGGCTGAGGTAACCCACTGCTTGTTGTAAGCGGGAAAAGAAGGGGTAATAGACGCATCTCGACGATAGGTAGCGTAAATTTTTCCTCTCCTGTTGTATATACAGGCTTGGGCAATTTCAGGAAAGTCTTTGAATTTTCGCAGGATATCTCTCAGCCCTTTACGATCTTTGATGGCTAGGGGAGTAGTACAAAAGGCCGCAGTTAACGAGGCATTGGTCATTACTTTCTCTTTGAGATTCCCCTTGAACAACGAAACCGATTGCCATAGGAATACCCCAAACCCTGCACCCAGGGCAAAGAAGGTAACTATTAGACTAATGTAGACTACTTTGTGGCGTAGTGATAAATTATGAACAAAGCTCATTAATACTTCCCTAAATTATTTTCTGCCATTTTGTCATTTTTGGGGCAAAATGTTTACTTTTGTACGCTAAAATAAAGAAAACCAATGCAAAAAGTAATTAAAGACTTAGCAATACTCAAGCCAAGTGATAAAGAAAAGAACGAAAACGTTCATATAACCGAAGAAAGTGATACTGGTAAAACCCGGAAACTATACATTGAAAGTTATGGTTGTCAAATGAATTTTTCGGACAGTGAGATCGTAGCTTCTATTATGGCTGAGCATGGTTTTGATACTACCTCAGACGTTGATAATGCCGATGTGGTGTTGCTCAATACTTGTGCAATCAGAGACAATGCCGAACAACGGGTACGTAATCGCTTGCAAAACCTGAATCACGTTAAAAGTAAAAAGCCAGGAATGGTAGTAGGAGTGCTGGGTTGTATGGCCGAAAGACTCAAAAAACGTTTGCTGGAAGAAGAGCAGATGGTAGACTTGGTGGCAGGCCCGGACTCTTATCGAGATTTACCTCAATTGGTGCTCAAGGCCGATGAAGGACAAGAAGCAGTCAATGTATTTTTGTCCAGGGACGAAACCTATGCTGATATTGCCCCGGTACGGTTGAATACCAATGGCGTAAGTGCTTTTATATCTATTATGAGAGGGTGCGACAACATGTGCTCATTCTGTGTGGTACCTTTTACCCGAGGTCGGGAGCGCAGCCGTGATCCATACTCTATTGTAAAGGAAGCGCAGGATTTGTTTGACAAAGGATACAAGGAAGTCACTCTCTTGGGCCAGAATGTAGATTCTTATTTGTGGAGTTCCAACCCCGATGTAATTTCATTATTGGGCGAAAAAAAGGCGGTTAAAAAGGGAGCTGATTTGACTGGAGTAGAAATTGTGAATTTTGCCAATTTGTTGGAAAAAGTGGCCTTGATAAGCCCCGATTTACGCATCCGTTTCTCTACTTCTCATCCCAAAGACATTACCGAAGAAGTGCTGCATACGATGGCCAAATATGAAAATATTTGCAAATACATCCACCTTCCAGTACAAAGTGGGAACAGTCGAGTGCTTGATGTGATGAATCGTGGGTACACCCGAGAAAGATACCTGGAAATTGTAGCTTCTATTCGTCGTATTTTGGGCGATGAATGTGGCATCTCGAGCGACATGATTGCTGGTTTTTGTACTGAAACTGAGGAGGAACACCAGGATACCATTAGCTTGATGAAAGAGGTAGAATATGATTTTTCTTACATGTTTTACTATTCAGAGCGACCCAATACCACTGCGGCCAAGAAAATGAAAGACGATGTGCCGCTAGAAGTCAAAAAGAAACGCTTACAGGAAATCATTGCGCTACAACAGGAGTTATCACTTAAGCGAAACAAGCAAGATGTAGGGCGGTTACACAAGGTGCTGGTAGAAGGATTTTCTAAACGTTCGGACGAATACCTTAAGGGAAGAAATACGGCTAATAAAGTAGTAATTTTTCCGAAAAAACATTACAAAAAAGGCGACTACGTGATGGTGAAAGTACACGATTGTACGGCGATCACTTTGTTTGGAGAAACAGAGTAATATCTGGACCTGACGGACAGGTTTTCAAATAATTGAATCCAGCGCCTGTCATGTTT
>CALDJV010000727.1 GCA_937899305.1 uncultured Cytophagaceae bacterium | reverse complement strand
CTAATAGCAGGGCTATTTTTTAAGGAAGCATGGCGAGCAAAATTGAAGTGAAAACCGACAATTATTGCGCAACCGTTACTTAGTACTTTATTTTGCCATTTGAAAAATCACACAAGCGTATTGCAGGATAGTGTAAGGATCACACCGTTGCTTTCAATACCTTACTTCTCTAAGCTTCACTTGTCAAAACTTGAAGCAACTGTGTAACAGTGGTTTACTACTTTGTAAGCATATACTCAACTTTACCAAATTAAACCAATTCAACTGATGGAGTCTCCAAATTATATTACTTTTCCTGGTTTGTATAAAGACCGTACTTACTTGATCGATGACAATCGTACCTATTTGGTAGTCATTGTTTTATCAGACAGTACCTCAGTGTATATGGATGATGCTGATCAAGAACTATTGGCAAAAATTTTAAAATCAGTGAATATATCCTTGTCCAAAGCCAAGGTAGTAAATATTCAAAACTTAGACCCTAGCATCTCTTCTTCCCTGCCTTTGCCCTCTGACAAGGTCATCAGTTTTGGAGTAAGTTTTTCAGATATTGGTCAAAACTTTTCTCCTGATTTGTATGCTTTACATCCACATGAGGACAAAGTATTCTTAAAAGCCGATGAATTAAATACCATAGCCCAAGATAAGCAGAAGAAAATTTTGCTTTGGCAAGCTTTGAAAGAAATGTTTGCAAGTAAATAATGATTTATCAGTCAAAAACACCTGATTACTTACTATGAAAGAATCTGTTTTCGAAAATGAATTTATATCTTCTTTTATAGATTCAAGCAAACGCATTTATTATTACCACTGGAAGCGTGCCAACCGTACCATGACACCAGAACAATATCAGGCTGAAATTACGCGACAAGCCAACAGTATTTTACACTATCATCCGCAGTTTGTTTTGGTTGATTTCAGAGCATCAGATTTCATTATTGATCCTGATTTACAGGAGTTTGTGACTCAATCTTTGTTTCAAAGCCTGAGCCAGGCTGGTACCCAAAAACTGGCCATTTTACAAACCGAAGATTATGTGCTTCAACTGTCGGTGATACAAACTGTAGATGAGTGGAAAGAAGGTAAATATGTGGTGCAGTATTTTTCTAACCCTGAAGAAGCTGAGCACTGGTTTGCAGGTAAAAATTAAGGTAATTCAGTAGTTGAATTACTACAATTTCAACGGTGGTTCCACAAAGCAACAATTAATATTACATAAGAGATTTCATCAAAGTCATTTGTCGTAACTTTGGATGCTAAGTAATTACACTCAGGCGAAAACAAATCATACTGAGAGAGGTTACTCAAGAAAGACTGATAACACAAAATGACTATCCTATGCTAGAATTGACCTTCGAAAACGAATTCACAAAAGTTTTTGTAGATACTGTAAATGCCATTTATCGCTATGATTGGAAAAGCAACAATCGTTACCTTACTCCAGAGCAGTACAAACAAGAAATTAATCGACATGGAAAGCAGATTGAACAATGCAAGCCTGCCCATGTATTGATTGATTGTACCGAGTCTGAGTTTATTATTCCTCCTGACTTGCAACAATTTGTACAAATCACATTGTTGAATCGCTTGTCGGAAGCAGGTACCAAAAAACTGGCCATTATCAAGGGGCAAGATTTTGTCTCAGCACTTTCGGTCAAACAAACCTTGAGGAGCTGGCCGATGATGCTTATACAACTCAGTTCTTTGGAACTGAAGTCGATGCTTTGGGATGGTTAATGGCAGACGTACAAATCCCAAGTTAAACCACATGAATTGCTGATTGCAAGTAAAAAGAGAGAGATTGGATGTGTTCCAGCCTCTCTTTTTTAGTTCAATTAATCTAGGGGCAATCAATCCTGTACTATTTTCTTCAAATCCTCGTAATTGATGCCCATGTGAGAGGTGTGATACACACACTTTCCCTGATCTATCACCAATACTTGAGGAGATTCGTGCCTCACCGAAAATACCTGAGCCACTTGGTTTGACACATCCCTAAATCGTAATAAGTCTAAGTAATAAGGAGTCAGCCCTTCCATTTCTTCTTTGTTCCAATGGCGCTCTAGCCGATGCAATGCGCTTCCACTTATAGGGCAGGTAACACTGTGTTTGTAAATCATCACCAATCCAGCCTCAGACGCTGTTTTGATTTCGTCTAGGATCTCAGTTTTATCAAGTATTGACCAATTTACTCCTTCGCTTTTTTTAGTCGCTTTATCGCTCTTGTCTCTTTTGAATAAGTTAAACATGTTGATATTCTTTGATGAATTATTTACCAGAGTCGTCTTGACTTCTCCCATATAACAACCATACGCTTGAAAAAATTCTCAGTGAAGTAAACCTATTTCTAAACCAGCAGTGATCGTCGTCTAATTTTTCAGAAATTCATCAAAAAAGCCAAGCATATTATCTACTTCAGCGTTCCAATATTGGTAATTGTGCCCCGCATCTACCCAATGATACTTTAGTTTCCTTTGAGGATTGGCTTCCAACAATGCCCCAAGCAATAGTCTCGATTGGTTAATAGGGACAACCTTATCCTGTTTGCCGTGCCCAAGGTACAGTGCCATCGTCAGCTTCTTAGCCTGATGCACCAAATTCTCTGGCCCCGTTTTCCAACGCTCGGGATATTGATAATAAGTCCCCAAGTAACCAATCATAAGCCGGTCGGCAGGCATAGTGGGTGGGTAATAATCTCCCGAAAGCGCCGCTCCCGCTTTGAAAAGCTCAGGAGCGGCCATTCCAATTGCAACTACTCCCCTGGCCCCCGTTGAGAGCCCCAACAAGAAGTTTTTTTGCTTAGAAAGTAAAATCCCGTACTCTTTCTGTAAAGTAGGGATCATTTGCTTGATGACCCAGTTCAGGTCAGGGTATTTTTGCCAGTCTTTACGGGTTTGAGGATAAAACTTGGCCGAGTATACACTCTTACTCATTTCGGGTAAAATCAGGCGATAATTTTTTGCCAAGGCCTTTTTACACAGGGAAGATTTATTACACCAATCTTCTTTTGGGAAGTTCCAACCAGGTAATACAATGATATTACCTGCCAAGGCGCCGCTACCTGGGTTTGCTTGATTGTTGTTCTGAGGAGTTCGGATGTCTACTTTGTGTCCAGCAATCGTCAGTGTCTCCAGGCTATCTAACATAGGATAAATTTTTACCGGTTTTTGGGGTAGTTGTAGTGCCAACGCGGGTGCTGCGCTCAGTATCGGGCGATTGCCTTCACCTTGTTTCTCGTGGACAGTATTTTTACATTGTACCAGTGCTCCAAACGATGCACAAATCAGTATCAATCTATTCAAATATTTCTTCACAATTGTCGGTTGTTTGAGTAGTTTGAGGCAAAACAACAATATCATAGGTTATTTCTCCTCATTCTTGATTTTTGAACGGTGAGCAATTTAAAGATAATTTACTCGAGTTATGCAAATTTTGAATCAGTAACTGAAGTTATGCAAGTATTGAATACTACTCATCTCTATATCAAACTTAGGATTCTAGTAGTACTATTATTTTTTTCTTTGAATTTATAACTAAATATTATGTTAATTAAAAAACAAGATAAATCACTGCCATTTATCTTGGCCAAGCTCCCCTCTTTTATTCTTAGTGATTGTTCAAATCACACCAAAACTTCACCAATTATTCACATTAAGTTTAAGGTTTTTCCTATAACTTTGTTTCTGGTAAAAAGTAATTTTAGCCCAAGTAAAAACCAAGTCACATTTACCCAATAAATTAACTTTAAGAAAGGAGGTTTTGTAATGTCGTTTGTGTTGACAAAGGAGTTTTTAGAGGAGGTAGAGCAAGCCGTACATACCAGAAATGCCCGGTATGTATTGGATAATCTGGCTGTGCTCAGGCCTGCTGACATTTCTTCTATTTTGGATGAAATGGATACCGAGCAATCGATGTATGTGATGGACTTACTCGACAAGGAAACCGGTGCTGAAATTATCAGTTATTTGGATGAAGACACCTGCATTCCTTTCTTAAAAAACTATTCTTCACAATCTATTGCCCAATGGATAGACCACATAGATTCAGACGACGCCGCTGACATTCTCAACGATTTGCCCCTGCAAATTCGCGAAGAAATCATTGCCTATCTCGCCAGTAAAGAAAAAGCCGATGATATTGTAGATTTGCTCCACTATGAAGAGGATTGTGCCGGAGGGCTGATGGCTAAAGAATTGATTCAGGCCAATATCAACTGGACGGTGGCTCAAGCCATTGGCGAGATTCGTCGCCAAGCCGAAGAAGTTGAAAAAATATTTTCACTGTATGTGGTCGACAACGAAGGAGAACTACTAGGTCGGGTATCTCTCAAAAAAATCATCTTGTCGAATGATGAAACCCGCATTGCAGATATCTACGAAAAAGACATTGTGTCGGTCAAAACTTACCAAGATGAAGAAGAAGTAGCCGAAATGATGCAAAAATATGACTTGGCTGCGGTTCCGGTAATCAACGAACGGGGAAAGTTGATGGGGCGAATCACGATTGATGATGCGGTAGACGTTATAACCGAACAAGCCGAAGAGGAACGCCAGATCATCACTGGTATTGCAGAAGACATCGAAGAAGACGACAACGTACTCCGCCTTACTCGAGCTCGTCTCCCCTGGCTCATCATTGGGATGGCCGGTGGTTTGTTGGGCGCTCGTTTTATTGGTTTTTTCGAAAAAGACTTGGCGCTCATTCCAGCCATGGCATTTTTTATACCGCTGATTACTGCTACCGGGGGAAATGTAGGCATTCAGTCTTCGTCAATTGTATTACAAAGCCTTGCCAACAAATCTATGATAGGGGTCAATTATTTTCAGCGTTTGTTCAAAGTATTGATCGTAGCCGTGATTAATGGCATTGTAATTTCGGGAATTGTATTTGGCTTTACGATTATTTTAGGGCAAACTACTAATTTGGCCACCATCGTGGCCGTTTCGCTGTTTTTTGTAGTATTGCTTGCCTCTTTTATGGGTACCATTACTCCACTTGTTTTAGACAAATTGGGGATCAACCCTGCCTTGGCAGCTGGACCTTTTATCACCACGGCAAACGATTTGCTTGGTTTAGCGGTTTATTTCTCTACAGCCCATGTGCTTTACAATTTCCAATAATACTTTTAAATTCAATATTACTTAATTATATACTATGGCATTTAGAATACTTATTATAGATAAAATGCACCCTTCTATTACCCAGCTGTTACAATCACACAATTTAGAAGCTGATTATCGCCCAGACATTACCCGCCAAGAAATATTGAGTATCATCGCGCATTACGAAGGTTTGATGGTACGTAGTAAAACCAGTATCGATCTAGAAATATTGACTCAGGCAACCAAACTACAATTGATTGCTCGAGCTGGGGCAGGCTTGGACAAAATAGACTTGGCTCAAGCTTATCAGCAAAATATTAAAATCATCAATGCCCCTGAAGGAAACCGAGATGCGGTAGGCGAACAAGCTGTGGGCATGTTACTGGCTTTGATGCATAACGTACTGCGGTCGGATCTGGAAGTAAGAAATAAAATATGGAAACGAGAGGCCAATCGAGGTATTGAGCTCATGGGCAAGGTAGTTGGTATCATTGGCTATGGCAACATGGGGCGGGCATTTGCCCAACGATTGAGTAGCTTTGGCTGTGAAGTAATCGCCTACGACAAGCGCCCCAACCGTGGGGATGCTTACGCACGTCAAGTAGACATGCCAGAAATATATGAACGTGCCCAAATTTTGAGTCTGCACATTCCACTCGAAGACGACACTTATGAACTCGTGGATGATGCCTTTTTGGATCAATTCAAGCACCCCATTTTCCTAATCAATACTGCCCGAGGTAAGGTGCTCAAATTGGCCACTTTACAAAGAAAACTTGAACAAGGCAAGGTGCTGGGCGCTGCTTTGGATGTGCTGGAAAATGAAAAATTAGACCAACTTAACCCAGACGAAGCCCATACATTTGATCAGTTGCGCCAATCGCCTCAAGTGATTTTTACTCCTCACATTGCAGGCTGGACCCACGAATCTTTTCAAAAAATAAATGAAGTATTGGTGGATAAAATCGTAGAATACTTACAAGCGCAGTCCAAATGGAGCAACTCAATGACTACTGAAAAATAATAATTGAAGATGCTTGGGCCCCAAACCTTTTTGAAGTATGCCATCCAACAAAATTACGATTGTAGATTATGACCCTGCCTGGAGCAACCAATTTGAAGCTTTAAGCAAAGTATTGGTCTCACATTTAGGCGATGATATCATCGCCATTGAACACGTGGGAAGTACCTCGGTCAAGGGGCTCAAAGCAAAACCCATTATTGATTTAGACATTGTAGTGGCCAACAATGACAAGGTGTTGCAATTGGTCATCGCTAAAATGGCGCAACTGGGCTATATCCATCGAGGAGATTTGGGCATTGCAGGACGAGAAGCTTTCAAACGTCCCTCCAACCACATTCCCCAAACTCCTGAAAATAGAATCTGGTTTAACCATCACGTATACGTTTGTAAAAAAGGCAACTTGGGTTTAAATAATCACCTGCGCTTTCGAGATTATTTGAAGAGTCATCCTGAAGCTGTAGTAAATTATGGCAATTTGAAGCAAATGCTTGCCGAAAAGTTTCCTGATAATATAGATGCTTACATTGATGGTAAAACTGATTTTATTACGAATGCGTTGATCCAGGCAGGTTTAGACAATGAACAGGCCAAAATCATAGAACAACAAAATAAATCGAATTGAAGTTCTATTGTTCCGCCTTCGGCTGATTGTTGCATTGTTAAATTGTTCCGCTTCGCTCATTGTTGCATTGCTACATTGTTCCGCCTTCGGCTCATTGTTACAGTTCTCCTGACGAAGGAAGGATCTGTTTTTCATTTTTCATTCAATTAGTGGACTATGGACTAAAATAGACTACTAACTAAAAAAACTACCAACTACCAACTAAAAAAACTATGGACTATGGACCGTCGGCCAATGCTGTTTCCTTAGGGATTCAAATATTTGGTGGTAGTATACGAATAACTCTCTACGTCATTCCAAAACTTGGAGGTAGTTTTTTTTAGTGAATTTTGATTATATTA
The DNA here is from genome assembly GCA_937899305.1 of uncultured Cytophagaceae bacterium. Taxonomy (GTDB): domain Bacteria; phylum Bacteroidota; class Bacteroidia; order Cytophagales; family Microscillaceae; genus Microscilla. The sequence goes on along the minus strand of CALDJV010000727.1, from coordinate 801 downwards.
CTGATAATCAAATTAGAAATCACTATTTTCTTGCCTTCAAGACCAATACGTCCTCTGTCCTTCCGAACCTTGGTGAGGATGAAGTGGGTATCAACGAGATTTCGTGCAATCCAACTTCATCCTCATATACATTCGGAAGGACAGGGCAGGTATCGAATGAAAATGTCACCACTAAGAGAAATAGCTTTGAATAGAATAGGAGTATATTATGTGCGTAAAAAAACGCCATTCTTTCAAACCCTTATGGAAACAGCATTGGACCGTCGACTGTGGACTAAAAACTAAATAACCTTCTCCCCCAATTGCACTCCCATTACCAAAATATCGTCTATTTGTTTGGTTTGCATCCCATTGCCATTCATCCAGTCGTCTAGCGTGGTTTCTAAAATTTGCTTTTGCTCGGTGGGCGATTTAGACGCTATTTGCTCCAACAACTTCAAAAAAGCGGTTTTCATGAATTTCCTCCCCTGTTCACCACCAAATTGGTCTTGGTAGCCATCCGAATACATGAAAAAAGTAGTAGGTTCTGAAATATCTATCGTATGTTTGGTAAAGTGTGTGGGGATGTCGACTCGAAAGGTATTGATTCCTTGCCGATCTCCTTTGATTTCCCTGAGATAACCATTTTGCACCAAAATGAGCGGGTGCTTGGCTCCAGCATATTCTAAAGTTTGCTTGGTTTTATTGATCACACAAACTCCTCCATCCATCCCATCTTCTACTTGGGTAGTATCACTTTGCAATAACCTATCATTAGTGAGCGGCAAGCATTTTGATTAAGAGGCATATTGCCCAAAAAAT
>CALDJV010000726.1 GCA_937899305.1 uncultured Cytophagaceae bacterium | reverse complement strand
CTAAATTTGGATTAGTTTATTTTTTCCATTTTACTAACTGATGCTTTCACTAAAATTCAGCAAATCAAGCCACGTCCAGCGTTGATCAGATAGCCAAAACAAATATAACAAAAGTAAAAATGATAAAAAGGTGGACTTTAGTTCCTGAGATGAGATAAATTAAAGCATTACATACGCATCAATAATTGCTGATGCCAAATGACCCGCTCGTTGGGAGGCAAGGTTTGAAGCAATTCCAGGAAGGCTTTCTGGGGATTATCTTTCTCGGCTTGGGTAAGAGGACGACTAAGAGTAGTCTCAAGGGCCAATCTCAAACGGTTATGCATTACTTCAGAGTCAGTAATTATTTTTTGTATCCCGCTTGAGGAAGTCTCTTTTTCTTCAAACTTGCTTTCATCTTCTTAAAACAATAATTTATGTTCAAAAAGTGGTTCCAAGTCATAATCTTCCAATACTTCCAAAGTAAATAACTCATGCTCTAAAAATTTTGGGTTGACCTCTATAGCTTCTGCCTTCAACATCGGTTCATTTTCATTAATTTCCTCATATTTAAGGGTCAAACAATAAGGAGAATAATGGCTATCATCGGCAAAGTAAAAATATTCTCCAAAGCGATGCTTATATTCAGGATTCAACCGAAGAGACTGTGTGACCCATTGCCTAAAATGTCTTTCTTCCAGTTTCGGGTCTCCTTCACGTTTTATTTGAACTTTTATTTCCAGAATATCACAATGATAGCCCAACACATTCCCAGTTCCTACCTTCTCGCAAAACACTGTTCTATAAAAAGTTTTTTCATCACTCAATATCAATGAACCAAAATAATAAAAAAAACTTTTGTCTCTTAGGTGAGCATTTTGATTGATCATTTTTGAAGTGTGATCAATACTATATAACTCATTTGCTGAATGAATAAAAAGTACCGAGTCTCGGTGCTTTTTTCTATTTTTCTTCGCGGTAATTTCGTCACTCAAATAGTTTCCATTCTTATAAGAAAAACGCTCATATGCCTTGCGAGCTCGATGCCAATATTGATTACAATAAATCACCTCGCCTTCAAAGTACTTCATAATCACTTCTTTTTAAAAATATCCAATTACCCAATATAAAAAAAAGCCCTCAGTCTAAACTAAGGGCTTTGTCATATTTTTGTTCATCAAACGACTTTAAACTACATCAGGCACAGGTTTACCCAAAATGCGTACTACCCCAAAGAGCAATCCTAAACTGATGACATAAGTGAGGTACCAGGGTACGCCAATCATGAAGAAAGCCGACGAAGCAATGATGCTTACAATGGCTACAGTGAGGGCATAAGGCATTTGGGTGCGTACGTGTTGAATGTGGTCGCTACCCGAGGCCATAGAACTCAAGATCGTGGTATCTGAAATGGGCGAACAGTGATCGCCAAATACCGATCCGGCCAATAATACCGCAGTAACGTGGTAAAAAATATTCATTGCCTCATCGGGGCTCAAGCCGCTACTCTTGGCAGTTTTCCAAACCGCAGGCAAAATCAGGGGATACAAGATGGCCATGGTACTCCAGCTCGATCCGGTAGAAAAGGCCACAAAAGCCGCTAAAATAAAGGTGACCACTGGAAGCCAATAAGCCGATAGACCACTGTCTCTAATCAATCCGGTCAAGTAATCACCCGTTCCCAAGTCTTTATTTACACTGGCCAATGCCCAGGCAAAAAGCAAAATCAATACGGAGCCTAAAATGGTTTTAAAGCCGGTGGCCATGGTATCCATGGTTTGCTTGAGGCTCATGATGCGTTGGCTCACGGTCAGAAATACCGCCAAAATCAAGCCTAGTAAAGACGACCAAATGAGGGTAACATAGGAGTTGGCTTCCCCCAAAATAATTCCTACCTTACGAATGGTACCCGGTTCTTTGCCTTCGTTGAGGGTAGCTAAATGAGTCCAAACATCACTGGTTCCCAATTTTTGGGCAATCGAATCCATCCCAGTATACACCAAGCCAGCAATGGTTCCTACAATCACCACCATAATGGGCAAAAAGGCATTGTACCATTTCAAATAATCTTGTTTGATGGGTTCAAATTCTTCATTTTCGGCACTCGCTACTTTCAGTTCCTCAATTTCCCCTCGACGAGCCCTCATTTCAGCCTTGTACATTGGACCGAAGTCGCGACGGGTAAATAACAAGATGAGCATAAAAAAGATGGCCAAAATCGGGTAAAATGAATACTCAAGTGAGTTGAGGAAAATAGAGTAAGCGCCTTCTTTGATTTGCCAGTTGTCGGCAAACTTGGGATCTCCATTGATTTGCTGTACCGAGTCTTGAATGTAAGAAAGTTCGGCTCCAATCCAGGTAGTTACAAAGGCAATGGCGGCTACTGGGGCCGAAGTACTGTCCACAATATAAGCCAGTTTTTCGCGAGACACTTTGAAACGATCGGTCACCGAACGCATTGTATTACCTACCACCAAAGTATTGGCGTAGTCGTCAAAAAAGATCACAATCCCCAGCAACCAGGTCACCAGTTGGGTATTGCGGGCCGAGTTGGCCAATTTAGAAAGTACTTTGACCACTCCAGCCATTCCGCCATTTTTGGATACAATGGCCACAATGCCTCCAATCATCATTGTAAACAATATAATAGAAATGTGATCTCCATCATTGAGGGCTTTCATGAGATAAGTATCAGCGACAGTAAGCACGGCAGGCACCAAATCAAAAAGTCCCAAACCACTCAAAATCCAGGCACCCAAAAATACTCCAGTAAAAATGGATACAATCACCTCCCGGAACAGCAAAGCAAAGGCAATGGCGATGAGGGCAGGTAAGATACTCATCCAAGTAGGAAAGTACCTGACACTCAGGGTTTGAGAAGCATTGTTGTCATTGAAAGTAAAGGTAATGTCTTGAGAAGAAGTGATCTTGGTTTTATAAACAAAAAGTCCTTGTTTGAAATCAAGTGTGGTGTCTTTTCTTACTTCCTTTTCACCTTTTTTGATGATCGTAAAAAAGAACGGCTTATTGAGGTATTGGGCCGTTTTCCAGGTAGAATCAAATATTGAGATCTTGAAGGTGACTTCTTTTTCACCAATGACCGCTTTCTTATCGGCTTTTACATTGAATCCAAATTTTCTTTTATCCGTCTTTTGCGCTTGAGTAGGATGATACATTCCCCACAATCCCAGAATGATGACAAACATTCCGGCCAGTTTCTTCATATCCATGTGTAGGCGGTAGTTTTGGTTCTAGAGTACGTTTCGAGTGGGCAAAATTAACTGCTTTTTTAAAAAATTGTAATTTTGATGGAAATATTATAGCCTTATCCATAACATATGCCCACAATATCAATCCATAATGCTTAGAAATGCGCCTCAAGTCCTCACTTGGTCCAATGTATTCTCGTTGACAACATAGTTCAAACCCAATAGATGGTTGCTTCAATAAATCACCGAATCACCACTTTTTTCACCTCGGTATTTCCTGATGCTTTTTTGGTGATCTTCAAAAGGTATACGCCCGAAGCCAAACGACTGGTGTCCAAGGTTTTCACAATATTACCTACTACGGTGACGGGAGCAATGACGACCTGCCCCAAGGTATTTTGCACACTTACTTCGGCCGCTTCGGGGCTAAACACATTTACCGAACTCTGAGCTGGATTAGGAAAAACCAATACCGACGTACCTGCATTGGCCGGGGCCGGGGGTTGACTTGTTTCGTCATTGCGTAGGTAGAATATCCCTCCTGCATTGTTGCCCACCAAAATGTCGGGATTGTCGTCTGAGTTCAGGTCGGCCGCCAAAGGGGTTACAAGCGTGCCGTAGCGGTGGCTTTCATATTTTGTAGACAATTCATTGAGCACAAAATTAGTATCAGCTTCCCAGTTATCTTGGTCCAAATTATCCAAAAAACCAGGGTACAACTTGAGTTGACCCGAGTTATCGCCAGTGAGCAAATCGGGTTTACCATCTGCGTCAAAATCGGCCACCGACAAACGCAAGCCCCGCCGGGTCACACTGCTCACAATCCCTCCTACACTTGAATTTTGTAATTGAAAATCGGGGTTCAAATCATTGCCTTGGTTCTGGTAATACATCAATCGGCCACTCCCCGACCCTACCAACAAGTCTAGGTCTGCATCATTGTCTACATCCAACAAAAGCGGCTGATCTCCACCAAAAAGAGGTACCTCGAAACTCACTGCCTGGGAGGTATTCAAATTTACCGCTTGTCCGCTGGGGGCTTGGTTGGGCAAATACTGAAGTGAGGTTTGACTGGTTTGGTTGCGTGATACAAAAGCCAAGTCAGGGCTGCCATCTTGGTTGAGGTCTTGCACAAAAGGCTGTAAGTTGCTTACCTTCAAAGCCGAAAACTGCAAATAATCTTCATCTTTGAGTTGAAATTCAGGAGCGGTGGCACTGCCCACATTCTCGTATAAATACAACGTAGCCCAAAATTCATCTCCTCCACGTGGCTGTCCAGTAGTTCCCACTATCAAATCCAAGTCACCATCCCCATCATAATCCAAGGCTGCTGGAAAAGCACCTTCTCCTAAATCAATCATCGTATTTTGCAAGAAGTCAGTTTGGCGAAAATCATAATTAGGAGCCGCATTGGTACCCGTATTTTTATAATACCAGGCCGATTGGGTAAAGTTGACCTTGTTATCTTCATTCGAGAACAAATTGGGCGATACCAATAGGTCTTGTACCCCGTCAAAATCCACGTCTTCCAGAAAAAAAGCGGGAAAAATAGGCATATCAATGGGCTTACTGGCCGGAAAACCTTCGTCAAACCGAGTGAAATTGGCTTTTACATTGGTATTTTGGTTGAGCATTCTATATCCTTTATTACAGCTAATGTCACTGATCAGGGCGTCTTTTGTCCCATCCCCGTCCAAATCACTCACCAAAATCACCGATCCCACATGTTGTATTCGGTGAGATGCGTTTGATTTCCCTACTTCGCCCTCTTCCAAGTCTTCTTTTTGATGGGAATTACGACGGCGCATACCATTGTCGCAGGTCACGCCAAAACTAAACTCGGCACAATTGGCCCCTTCCTGCACTCCTCCCCAACAGCGGTCTATTCGCTTGAAGACCAACTCCGAAGCGTTACCGTTTTGTTCTATGCTTAGGTTTTGATGGAGTTCAATCAATCCTCCCAAAAAATCAAAAGTAATGATATCCAAATCACCGTCTCCATCCATATCGGTAATGGAAGGGATGTCAGTAGCTGGCACTGCCAAATTCAAGTTAGCGGTAAATCCTTCGGTGCGAATCAGGTCGGTGGTAAGCTCCCATTGAGGTGGTTGATTGACCACTTTGGTATTGCGGTATACCAAAATCCCTCCTCGAGTACTGTAGGCAAAAATGTCTTTTTTACCATCGCCATCGTAGTCGCGTAGCAACATCCAAAAAGAAATACGAGGGAAAAAGTTTTCGTACTGGGGCGCATATTGATACTTGGTTTGCCCATTGATATTTGCCCCCAAAAAAGTACTGATTTTATTGTTGGTACGATCAAAGATGACCAAATCTTCCAGGTCATCGTCATTGAGTTTCATTGTGTTGAATTGGGCCGAATTGAACCCTCCAGCCATGGCATTGAGGTAGGTATTTCCAGCGGCATTTTTAAACAATGGAACCTCTCGCCTGCTAAAAAAGAAACGCTGAGCCAATACATTGACCGAACCAAGGGCATATATATTTAAAACAAAATAAATGAAAACGATTTTTTTGACTGGCATACACGCAATATTTTTCTAAAAAACTTTATCTACTTTTGCAGACGTTTATAACAACCAAACACCACTAATTGATTGTTTTATATGCAACAACAATTTATCGATACTCGCATTATTTCTACTCAGGGTCGAGTGCTGGATCAAAACAGCAATACCATTATTTTTGACGACTCTTTTGATCAAATCCCTCAACTGGAAGCCAGTTTATCAGCTTTTGCTCAGGAAGTTACCAGTGCAAAGACATTGTTATTGGCCGACCTCAACGACGATGCCGAAACCCACCAACAAGCAGGTAAAGTTGTGGCAAATTACGCCCCCGAATTGGTCATCTTTCACGGCAAAGTAATCCAACAAGCCTTGGCACACAACCCCAAAGCGTATTATTTTCCTGACAAATTTTCGTTGCACAACTGGCTGGCCGATCGCCAATTTCAAAATACCCATGTGTTGATTTTAGGAGGGAAAGCTTTGAAAATTGAGACGGTCCTTCAGTTTATTTAGGAATTTACTATCGTTGGCGATACCTTCCATTTACCGTCATATATTTACCGTGAGGAAACTCTGGCAAATCATCTCCCATGGGGTTTCCCCACACCACCAAGGCGCTAAGATGGGTGAGCATGCTCATACTATCGGGCAAGGCTTCCAGCTGGTTTTCCTGCACCCAAAACTTTACCAGGCTTTTGAGCTGTCCGATGCTATCGGGCAAGCGCACAAGTTGATTTTTACTAAGGCGCAACTCTCTCAATTTCACCATTTTTGCCCATTGATTAGGGAGGGTTTGAAAACAGTTTTTGGATAAATTTAATTCAGTAAACTGATCTAATTCAAAAAAACTCTCTGGCAAATCGGTCAACTGGTTGTGAGATAAATCCAGCTTGGTGTTTAACTGAGTAAGCTTGCCAAAACCTGCGGGCAACGCCTTTAGTTTGTTTCGGTCCAGGTGTAGCCACTGAAGATGTTTCAGCGCGGTAATACTATCAGGAACTTCTTGTAACTGATTGGCACTCAATGTCAATTTTGTGAGTTGCGGTAGTTGACCTATATTTTCGTGAATGTATTCCAATCGATTGTACGACATTTTCAGCACTTGCAAACGCTTCATTTGGATTATTTCTGCCGGGATGTGGGGAATTCGGTTGGCCGACAAATCCAGTTCAGTAATTTGGGGCAGCCCCCACAATGCCTCTGGAAACGAATTCAAATGATTGTTGGTGAGGTAAAAATGAGGATCGAGCTTGGTTAACTTTGTCACACTCACGGGTAAAGTTTCCAGTTGATTATCACTTAATTTCAGTTTTTCTAAATGCAACAATTCCCCAATGGTATCTGGCAAAGCAACCAACTTATTTTTTCGTAAATCAAGTTTCTTTAAGTGTTTCAAAGCCCCAATAGACAAAGGCAAATGTGTAAGGCGATTGTTGCTCAAATTCAAGGTTTCCTGGCTTAAAGGTAACGCACCAAACGCAGGAGGTAAAGTCTGCAAGCCATTGTTTTCCAGGTGTATTTCTTGTAGTTGAGGGAGTTCACAAAGCTCGTTCGGCAATTGCTTTATTGTATTGTTGTTGAGCTTCAAACATTTGAGTTGCTTTAGCTGCGCCCAACCCTTTGGTATGTTGGCCACCCCATTGTAGTTGACGCTTATGTCCAGGTATTCCAAATTTTTCAGGGCTACCAATTGCTCCATTTGGTGGTATATCTGGCAATGGTTTCCTACCGAAAACCAGGCATCCGACAATAACAAAGTTTTGAGTTGAGTCAATTGAAAAACAAAATCTGGAATTTTTTTAAACCGATTGCCACTCAGCCCCAGAAACTCCAGCTGAGTCAATTGTTCCAGGCCATCGGGTAAATCTTCGGGTTTGTATTTATTGCCCGAAAGGTCTAGTTTTTTCAATTTTGAGAGTTTCAGCAATTTTTTGCTGAGTTTGAGATGATATTCATCAGGGTAATATCGATCACCCGAAGTCCAAAAATTGTCTGAGATGTCCAGTACTTCCAAATCTCGAAAACCATAAATAACTTTGGGTAAATCGGTGATTTTCATTTTTCTGAAAACAATTCCTTTCAACCCTTTAGTTTGTGCAAATTCATCCGGAAAAGGCAACAACCTAGGCTGGGCTACTATCTCTATGGTGTGTAGGCGGGTCTTGAGTAATAGCTTGA
>CALDJV010000725.1 GCA_937899305.1 uncultured Cytophagaceae bacterium | reverse complement strand
CTAAATAAAACTACTTCATCATGATCCCTGCCAATTCTACAACCACTTCATTATCAAAGGTTTTCCGAAAATAAATAAAAAAAGAGTACGCTCACAAATGCCCATCCACAAAACATTTAGTGTCCACCAATGGACAGTTACGCTACCATGCAAAAAGCCTGAGCAATCGGCCCAGGCTTGGTATTCTTTATATAACTTGCTGATGTGTCGGTTATTCCTTCACCAACTTCTGTACCCCTTCTTGGTCTTTGAGTTGTACTTTTACCAAATACACTCCTTGAGCAAGGCTTTGTACTGGCAACGTCTTCCTCAATACTTTTTGCTGTTTTACTCCATCCAGTACCATCTGTACCCGTCCTTGCATATCAGTAATGATGATTTGGTATTTGCCATATACATCATTGTTGATCTCTAACAACGATTCGCTTTCGGTAGGGTTGGGAGACAATCGCATGCTTTTAGATAAGATCGTTTCTTCTACCGACGTTACATTTTGGGTAACTGTAATCAGATTAGAAGTAGCCGAACACCCTTCGTTGGTCACCACCACAAAATACTCTCCCCCCAACGAAGGCAAATAAGTACTTTCTACGGCTCCACTAATGGGTTGGTAATCTCTAAACCATTGATACGCTTGAGCGCCTTTTACACTGGCCTCAAGCTTGTTGGTTTCCCCATCCAAAGTAATCGTGACTCCAAAGTTAGGTTCCACAATGACAATCAATGGAGTAGACGATGATTTTCGACATTCTCCCGAAATAATCTGACAATCGTATTCTCCGGTCCGGTCGGCATTATAAACTGGTAAATTGGCATTGGGGATATTGATCCCGTTACGTTTCCACTGGAAAGTAGCCTCAGTTACGTTGGTTTTTACTTCCAACAGGGCCTCTTTTCCCGCACAAATGGTGTTGCCAGTTCCTGAAACATTGTTAATCAATACCAACAAGTTACATTCCGATCGGGTAGAATCTATATTGGTGTACTGAGAATCTCCCCCTTCATTGCTCGCCCTTACTCGATAACTGTAACTGCGATCCGCGACTAAATTTGTACTACTAAAAGAAGTCGTCCCTCCGATTACCTGACCAATCTCGGTCCAATTGGTTTCATCGTCACGTCTTCTTTCAATTTTGAACACCAACTCATTGTCCGAATTGTCTTGCCACGAGATGTCAATTTCAGACTGAGACACCGATTCCGCAATCAAATTACTTGGGGGAAACGGTACTGGCTTAGAAGGATCAACCGAAGTCACGCTGACCGTTTCGGTACTATAAGGAGAATTACCATTGTCATTGAATGCCCTTACCCTAAAAGTATACTTTTGATTGGGAATCAATCCATTGGCAATAAAACTAGTCACATTGGCGGTAGTGGTTCCCAGTTCAAAGAAAATCAGGTCACCATCTTCGGTAGTACGATGTGTTTTTTTGCCATTGGCAAAGTTAGAAATACGTCCTCCGGCAGGCCGTTCGCCCAATATATTGGCCGCTTCTATCCTAAACCCCTGTGGTTCTCTTACTGTGGAGGGAGCATTGTCTATTACCCAACTAATGGTAACACTGGTAGCACTGTTTACCGTAATCCGAACGCTTCGAGGAACCAAAGGAACGTTGGCAGTACGAGCACCCGCAATATTGGTACGAGACTCTGAAGGCCCATCACTATTGAATGCCTGTACAAAGTAAAAGTAATTGGTATTTTCGGTCAACCCTTGGTCGGCATACACGGTTACGTTGGCCCCCAAAGTATCAATCACTGTAAAAGTACCAAATTGATCTACCGCCCGACTCACAATAAACCCACCTTCGTTGGTGGCATTGTCTACCCAATTGAGCTGCACCTCAGTACCCGAAATAGGCAATGCTACCAAATCAGTAGGCGACTCCGGCGCATTGGACAAGGTCGTTTCGGATACTGGATTGGTAAAAGGCGAAGCACCACTGGCCGCATTCGCTCTTATTTGATAGTAATACGTTGTTTTAGAAGTCAACCCTTGATCTACATACGTTTCGGCATCAGGCAGCGTGGTGGCAATCAACACAAAAGTGCCTGGGTTACCTGATAATGACCTGAATATTTGGTAGCCTGATTCGTTGGTAGAATTGTCTATCCAATCTATTTGAATCTCAGTTTGTGATAACGCCAGCGCATTCAGGTTACTGGGAGTTACCGGGATCTCACCCTGGGTTTGCACCAATACATTGGCCGTCAAAGCCGAATTATTTGCCGAGTTGAGCGCTACGGCCAACAAACGATAATAATAGTTGGTACTAGGGGTCAATCCAATATCCACGTAGCTCGTTTCGTTGGGTTTTGAAAACCAACTCGAAAGTGCCCGCAACTCCTCCCGACAATACCGGGGCCCGATAAATGGCATACCCCGTTTCTGAAGTATTTACATCTTGCCAGTTAATCCGTACTTCGTCAGAAGTAGCGCTGGTAGTCAGAATTACCGGAGGCAACAACACATCCCCGATCGTAATACTCACCGCAGCCGAAGTACCCGTATTGAAAGTACTACTGGCAACCACCCGGTAAAAGTAGGTAGTATTGCTGGTAACCGTCGCATCCTCAAAAGTGGTTTCGTTTTGAGTCACTCGATCAAGCTCCGTAAAAGTCGTTCCATCGGTACTTCGTTCAATGATAAATTCATCTTCATTATTGGCATTATCGGTCCACGATAGTTGCACCGTCAAACCATTGGCGTTGGCCACCAAACCAGTGGGAGCATTCACCGTAACTGATGAAGTCGCCTGAATATCAAAAGTAAATGGAACAGCATTGAGAGAATTGTTGCCAATCGTCACCGTGGCACCACTCACTCCTGGGGTGGCCGGGGCATTGTAAGTAATATCAAAACTCACGCTTTGTCCGGGAGTCAACGTATTACCCGATGGCGGAGAAAAAGTCACGCTAAAATCTCCTGCACTGGCTCCGCTCAAAGCAATGATGGGAGAACCAGAAAGTACTAGGTTCTCAGACCCAGCATTCTCAATCGTATAAGTATTGGTACTACTGGTACTTGCATTTATATTCCCAAAATCAGTCCCATTGGTTGTAGTAGGCGTGGTAGCACCATTCGTAATGGCATTTCCTTGGCCTGCTAAGGCAATCACGGGAGCTTGTCCGGTTCCCGTTAAGTTGATGGTATAAGTACCTTCATCAACATCATTATTTAAAATCGTCAACACTGCACTCCGGCTTCCTTCTCCTGAAGGATCAAAGGTAACCGTAAAGTTGGTGGTAACCCCAATACCCAAGGTTGTATTAGGCGGTTGTGCCGTCACCACAAAATCAGCTGCATTGGCCCCTGAAATGGCCACCGATGGCGTACCCGTCAATATCAGGCTGGTCGTTCCGGCACTCTCAATCGTGAAAGTCACTGGAATGCTTCCTCCAGTTACGGGGGTATTCCCAAAGTCAAAATTACTATTGACCGCCAGTGCCGTAGCTCCCTGACTTACATTAATTTCGGTCTGAATGCCACTTCCAGTCAGGGTAAAAGTGTAAGGGTTCTCGTCTGAGTCATCGTTGATGATGGTAACCGTGGCCACTCTGGCTCCTGTCCCCGTGGGGGTAAACGTAATACCAAAAGTAGACGTTCCGCCACCAGTTACTGTAGCATTTGGTTCGGTGTTTACTACGAAATCAGTCGAGTGGGTTCCCGAGATTTGTACACGGGGGGTTCCACTCAGATTCAAATCATTGATGCCAGTATTTTCAATCGTAAAAGTGGTTGGACTACTGCTTGAGCCTACATTGACCGATCCAAAATTGAAGCTTCCAGCACCACTAACGATGTCAGTAGTATTTTGTCGAACATTGATTTCAGGCGAAGGATCTACCCCAGCTCCCTTCAAATCTATTGTAAAAGAACCCTCATCACTGTCATCATTTGAAATTGTAATAGCGGCATTACTTACTCCTACTCCTGATGGCGTATAGGTGATGTTAAAAGTTGCCGAACCACCTGCCCCAATGGTAGGTAATATGGGCTGTTCTACGGTAAAATCGCTGGCGTCGGCCCCACTAATTTGCACCAAATCGGGGGTACCAGTCAAGGTTAAAGTAGCGGTTCCTAAGTTACTGATCGTAAACGAGATTGGTCCAGAATTACTGCCAATGTTCACGTTTCCAAAGTCGTAACTATCTCCACTTGCGATGGAAGTGGTTTGACTAAAATCAAATTCGGGGGCCAATCCAGTCGCTTCCACATTAAACACAAAGGGGGCTTCGTCTAAATCATTGTTGGGAATCGTAATAATCGCCGTTCTTTGTCCTCCACCCGAAGGAGTGGCCTCCAGGGTAAACGTAGTACTCGCGGTGGGTATGAGGGTCGTATTGCCAATGGGAGTAAATGAAAAGTCAGCCGCATTGGTCCCCGTGATTTGCAAACTGCCCAAATCCAAATTACTGGTTCCTGAGTTCAAAATGGTAAAAGTCAGGGCCGTGGTAGTGACGCCAATGGTAGAAGATCCTAAATTGACATTACCGTTCAATGGAACATTGGTGGCTCCTTGCAAAATACTGATCTCGGGAGTTACCCCAGTACCCGATACATTGAAGGTAAAGGGATTATTACCAGAATCATTATTGGCGATGGTGACGGTAGCAGTACGATTACCCACTCCGCTGGGATCAAAGGTAAGGTCAAAGGTAGTAGTGCTGCCAGAGCTAATTGGACTGGTAGGATTAGCAGTTACGGTAAAGTCAGCTGCATTGGTTCCACTGATTTGAACCATTGGGACACCATCTAGAGTAAGATCTCCCCCACCCACATTCTCAATGGTAAAAGTAAGGGTATTGCTGCCACTTCCTACATCTACCGACCCCATTCCTGGCGAAAAGTCTCCTCCATTGGATATGACGAAGGTATTCTGTTTCACATCAATTTCGGGAACCACTCCAGTGGCAGTCACCGTAAAATTATAGGTAGCTTCATCAGCATCGTTATTTTCAATTGAAATCTCTGCCGAACGCTCTCCAGTACCACCAGGCGTACATTGCAAGACGAACGTAGTCGTGCTGCCTCCACTTACCGGAGAAGAGGGCATTGCGGTCACAATAAAATCTGATGGATTGGCCCCACTAATATTGACAATAGGGGTGCCACTCAGTACTAAATTGGCATTACCTGTATTTTCTATGGTAAAAGTAACTGCATTATTCTGTCCTACTCCTACTGCTCCATAATCAAACAAATCTCCATCTGGCACGTTGGTCGCCCCTTGTTTTAAGTTAATTTCGGGGGCAGATCCCGTACCCGAAATGGTAAATGTATAAGGGGCCTCGTCAATATCGTTGTTGGGAATAGTCAGGGTGGCAGTGCGCGTACCTACTCCTGATGGAGTAAAAGCAATCGTGAAATTGGATGTACCCGCAGCACTTACTGGAGTGCTTGGAACCGCAGTGAGCGCAAAATCAGCCGCATGAGTTCCACTGATTTGTACTCTTGGCGTTCCAGTGAGGTTCAAATTGGCATTCCCTAAATTCTCTATCGCAAAAATTACCGGGTTATCATTTCCTATGTCAATAATTCCCATCGCATTGAAACTTCCCCCATTTGCAATATTAAAGCCACCTACCCGAGCATTGATTTCGGGAGTAAGTCCAGTGCCACTAAGGCTAATTTCATAGGGAGATTCATCTGAGTCATTACTTGCAATGGATATGTCGGCGGTACGCGTACCTGCTCCAGTAGGGGTAAAGGTAATTTCAAATATGGTAGTTGCTCCAAGATCAACCACCCCACCTGGATTCGTATTTACAACAAAATCAGAGGGATTGGCTCCGGTCACGGTGACCGTTTCATCAGTGATCAACAGCTCCCCTCCCAAGTTCTCGACGGTAAAGGTAATTTTTGCGCTACTGGACCCAATGGCAGTATTTGGGAAACCATAAAATCCCCCAGAAGCGATGTTCGTGGCTCCTTGTTGAACATTAATTTCAGCTGGAACCCCCACACTCAGCCCTTGGGTATTGTTCACGCTAAAATCTACAAGTAAGCCTCCTGAGAAGTTGAAGCGATAAATATTATCATTATCAACTGATGCGTAGATTTGCAGGTTTTTGAGATCTAGTGCTAAATGCTGAAAAGGATCAGCCGCTAAATTGGTTGCAAAAAAAGCGGGCGCCCCTGGGTCAAAGTTTTTTCTTAAAATTTCGTCGCCTTGGATTACATATAAGAAGTTGTTTGACGGATCAACTTCTACATCTCCATACACCGTTCCTACTGTGGTATTCAAAGCCATGTATCCCGTTCCATCAAAATTCATTCGATGCAAGGTAAGTCCAGATGTCCAAAATACCCGTTGATTGACCACATCTATGGCTACCCCTCCTGGAGCTCCGGCAGTGGTTGATAAATCCTCTATTCCAGTGCCATCCAAGTTGGCCCTTCGTAATACAGTAAATTCTGATATGTAATACACTTTCCCTTCTGCAAAATCAAAAGCATAATCAGTCCCTCCTCCAGCAATTCCGGTACTGATATCTCCTGTCCCATTGGTATTGACCCTTCTCATGAGTCCACCATTGGTATAGTATATATGTCCAGCACTCGCATTTACATATATCTTGGGATCGCTTCCTGGTGAAGATATAACCGAGGGAGAACTTCCATCCAAATTCGCGCTTATAATATCTGAATTGTTGGAGTAATACACTTTACCCTGAGCACGCCCACCATGGGTCGCAAGTACCAAGGCAAAAAATAAAGTAAATATAAAGACCTGTTGTAAAATATTAGGTTTTAATTTTGTTGTATTTGTGTTGTTGTACATGGGTGAAAAAATCAACTTATTTTTATAAAAATAATAGCCTTAACCTGATTCGAAATAATATTTGGCTATTTTAGATAGGTAAAATTAATACTATTACGTTACAAAAAGTAAATCTTGAATAAGCAAATTACTATTTTTATTTATATTTGTATAGTATGCGAGATCGTATAAACTAATCAAAAGTATGGCAAAACAACTACCAAAAATCTTTATTTGGCTATTTGTATTCATCATAGTGAGTACCGAAATCAGTCAGGCACAAATCTTCTATTCCCGGCCAGTAAAGGTGAAATTTCTGGGAGCCAATCTGGATACCGCTACCAACACCATTCAAATCAAATATGACCTCCGAGGCCCCAAAAGGCGTTATTATAACCTGCGCTTGTTGTATTCCAATAACAACGGGAACTCTTTCAAAGGCCCATTGAGATCTTTGAAGGGAGATTTTGGCGATAGCATCCGAGTAGGTAAAGCCAAAACGGTGAGTTGGGAGTTTTTGAAAGACAATCCTTATTTCAACGGTAAAAGTATTATGTTTATAATAGAAGCCGAAGAAATTCCTAAAATTGCCAAGGGAGGTCCTAAAAATGCGCTGTGGTCGTTGTTGTTACCCGGTTTGGGTGATCTTAAGGTAAGGAATGGTTACCACTACGAATGGATTGCTGCTTCCACTTATCTTTTGTTAGGGGCAGGTGCTTTCTTTTACGTCAAAGCCAGCCGAGAGCTTCAAGATTATAACAACCGAATACCCAATACCTTGGATGACCACGAAAGGCTTTTCAGAAATGCACGTACTGATCGTAATTTATCTTATGGATTTTTTATTGCGGGAGGAGCCATTTGGTTGGCCGATATTGTAGGAGTATATCTCAGAGGACTAAAAAACAAACGCAAATTCGCTCCTAAAAAGGTAGAAGAAGATAAAAAAACGGCTTGGTTGAGGCCCTTGATTGTGCCTAACATCAACCAATATACCGGCAGTAGTCAATTATCGTTAATCTGGAGATTTTAAGATTATACTCACAAAGAACATGGCAATGAATCGTAAAAAAATCCTTTCTGTACAATATTAAGTGATGGTATTCCAGTATGCATCCCATTTCTGGTTTA
>CALDJV010000724.1 GCA_937899305.1 uncultured Cytophagaceae bacterium | reverse complement strand
AATCCCCTTTTTTTTACCAATAATAATTCACAGTATTTGGCGAACATGTTATTATTAACTAACTAATTAAGATGAGAGATACACTAGAATATTTAATGGCCGTACTGATCGTAGAAGGTTTGGGTGCCGATGGAACCATTTCTGAAGATGAATTGGATCGAATTTACGACCGGGTGATCCCACGAATCGCTCGTTCACTGGATTTTGACACCATTGCAGTACGCGATGCATTTGAGGTTTATTTTCACGAAGACTACCACAACATTCCCGATGGTGAGCTAGACGATCTGGTACAAGACGCGGTAGATGCAATGGATAAAGAATTTGAAGTAGAAGAATTGAAAGAATTCATTAGCATTATCAAAAGTGCAACTGATTTCAACTTGTTTTCTTCGGCCAATAAAAATTACATAGATTTTTTGAAAAAGGAATGGGAGGTATAATGTCCCGGAAAAACGAAATGTAAAATGAAGACTTTGATCCATACCCTGGCTTATGTCATATCTTGTGGTGGTATGGACCAAAGTCTTATTTCATGGTAGTCGCTTTTAGGTTACATGCTTCTGCTTCCTGACATCTATCCAAAGCTTGCAAAACCTTGCCCTTGTAGATATAAACTTGCTTGTTAACCAAACCAGCTTGAAGCGCCTGATTGAAACGTTCCAGAGCGGATTCAAATTGTTGTAGCCGATAAGCGTTGAGTCCGTAGTTATACCACAAAACGCCATCCTGTGGTTTGTTTTTCACTGCAATTTCAAAATCAATTTCAGCCAATGCATACTTGCCTTGTTTAAAATAAGCCAGTGCCCTAAATGGTCGTACCTTATCTTTTTGATTGCTTAAATAAAAGGCCATGTCTAGATCTTCTAGAGCTTGCTGATCACTTTTACCAAAGTAATACCCAATTCCACGATAAAAAAAGGCTTGCCAATGATTGCGCTGAACTTGTAATATCGCATTGCCATCCTGAATGAGCTCATCATAATTTTTTTGTTGAAAATAAACTTGTATGCGGTTCAGGATAGCTGCAACACGCAATTCTTGATCGATATCTAACGAATTCTTAGTGCTGGTGAAGTGTTGAATAATGCGGTCAAAATCTTGTAAAGCCTGGTCATACAAATGTAATTTACTTAAAATCATTCCCCTCAATTGAAAGAAACTCAAGTCGTGGCTTTGAGCAACAATGGCTTTCTCGATCCAATCCAGAGCAGTTTCAAACCAACCCGTGTGATAAAAATCCTGGCTCATCTGATATAATTCTTGCGCAGTTTTCTGATTTTCCATAATTGCTATTTTGACATTCTGAGAACAACAAATTTTAAACTTGACGGCCATAATGGCGTTATTTTTTTCTTGTTAATTTGATTTTGGTGACAATATGGCTTGTTTTTGAGCTGAAAATGAAATGGTGCTGCTTTTGATAACCAATGACCGAACTCAATAAATCAAATATCAACAATATTCTTGAACACTATAACTAAACACTGGATAAAATGAAATTTGAAAACTACACCATCAAAGCTCAGGAGGCCATCCAACAAACCGCGCAACTTGCCCAGGAACAAGGACATCAAATCATTCAAACTGGACACTTGCTCAAAGGAGTATTGGACGCAGACCATAACCTGACCAACTTCATTGCCAAAAAAATGAGCTTGGACCTGGTTCAACTACAAAACAAGCTGGGCAAGGTACTCACCACTTATGCCAAGGCAAACGGACAGCCTTACTTTTCGCCTGGCACTTCGGCGGTACTTCAACAAGCCGAAAAATGTAAAATCAAGCTCAAAGATGAATTCATCACCCTGGAGCATTTGATTTTGGGTATGTTAGCCGGAAAAGATGACGTAGCGGCTTTGCTCAAAGAGGCAGGTATCAACGAAAAAGATTTACTAACGACAATTAACGAATTGAGAGGAGGTAAAAAAGTGATGGATCAAAACGCAGAATCAACTTACAAATCTCTAGAGAGGTACTCAAAAAACTTAAACGAATTGGCCAAAGCTGGTAAGTTAGATCCAGTCATTGGTCGTGACGACGAGATTCGTCGGGTGTTACAGATTTTATCCCGACGTACCAAAAACAATCCTATGCTGGTAGGAGAACCAGGAGTAGGTAAAACGGCCATTGTAGAAGGGTTGGCCCAAAGAATTGTAGAAGGAGATGTGCCCGAAAATCTAAAGTCCAAACAACTGGTATCGCTGGATATGGGGCTGTTGGTAGCCGGGGCCAAATACAAAGGCGAGTTTGAAGAAAGACTCAAGGCAGTGGTCAAGGAAGTGATAGACTCAGAAGGAGAGATTGTTCTTTTTATTGATGAAATACATACGTTGATTGGAGCGGGAAGTGGAGGCGATAGTGCCATGGATGCCGCGAACTTATTAAAGCCCGCTTTGGCCCGAGGAGAATTGCATACTATAGGGGCGACTACCCTCAAAGAATACCAAAAATACATTGAGAAAGACAAAGCATTGGAGCGTCGTTTTCAGGGAGTTACGGTAGATGAGCCCAACGTGCAAGATGCGATTTCAATTTTGCGAGGGCTGAAAGAAAAATATGAAGTACACCATGGCGTGCGCATTCAAGATGACGCCATCATTGCGGCAGTAGCGCTTTCTAACCGTTACATTTCAGATCGTTTCTTGCCGGACAAGGCCATTGACCTGATGGATGAGGCGGCGTCAAAACTTCGCATTGAGATTGATTCTATGCCCGAGGAACTGGATGAGTTACAACGTAAGGTGATGCAGCTCGAGATAGAGCGGGAAGCCATCAGGCGGGAAAAAAACAGAAAACGAGAGAAAGAATTGTCTCGCGAGATTGCCGACCTCAGCCAACAACGCGATAGCCTCAAAGCCAAATGGGAAACCGAAAAAAGCATTATTCAGGGAGTGCAACAAGCAAAAGAGAACCTGGAGCAGTTGAAGGTACAAGCCGATGCCGCTGAGCGAGAGGGTGATCTGGGTCGGGCGGCCGAATTGCGTTACAGTAAAATTGTAGAGGCCGAAAAGATACTGGAAGAAAAACAAGCGGCCTTGGTGCAAATTCAGTCGGGAGCATTGCTTAAAGAAGAGGTAGGCAACGAAGACATTGCTGAGGTAGTAGCCAAATGGACGGGGGTACCTGTATCTAAAATGCTTAAGAGTGAGCGGGAGAAACTACTTGATTTGGAAGATGAACTGGGTAAAAGAGTGGCTGGCCAAGGGCAGGCCATCAAGGTAGTAGCCGATGCGGTGCGCCGAAGCCGGGCAGGTTTGCAAGATCCCAAGCGCCCCATTGGTTCGTTTCTGTTTTTAGGAACCACCGGAGTGGGTAAAACCGAATTAGCCAAAACCCTCGCCAACTTTTTGTTCAACGACGAAGAGGCGATGGTACGCATAGACATGTCAGAGTATCAGGAACGACATGCAGTGAGCCGGTTGATTGGGGCACCTCCAGGTTATGTGGGCTACGACGAAGGTGGTCAATTGACTGAGGCGGTAAGGCGAAAGCCTTACTCAGTGGTATTGCTGGATGAAATAGAAAAGGCCCACCCTGATGTATTCAATATTTTGTTGCAAGTGTTAGACGATGGGCGACTGACGGATAGTAAAGGGCGAGTGGTTAATTTCAAAAATACCATCATCATCATGACGTCCAATGCAGGGTCACACCTGATTCGAGAGAATTTTGCCCAATTGAATGAGGAGAATGCTGCCCAGGAAGCTGGCCTAAATGAATTTGAAGTATTGGAAAATACCAAAGAGCAGGTGTTTGACTTATTGAAGCAAAGTGTACGTCCGGAGTTTTTGAATCGCATTGATGAGCTGGTGATGTTCCGTCCTTTGAATCGACAGGATTTACGCATCATTACCGACATTCAGTTTGGTCAAATCCAGCGTTTACTCCAAGATCAGGAGGTTTACTTAAGCGCCCCCGAGGCCGTGATGGATACCTTGGCCGACCTGGGGTTTGACCCGGAGTTTGGGGCCAGGCCTCTAAAAAGGGTTTTGCAAAAGCGTATTTTGAACGAGTTGTCTAAGGAGATATTGGCGGGCAAAATTGGCCAGGGTTCTACTATCATTATGCAACTAGATGAATACGACCGGATTCATTTTGAACTGGCAGAACAGTTGAATACCGAAAGGGTGGAAGATGATAAAATAGCCGCTTAAAATAAAGTGAGCAAATGATAGTGTTTATATAGATGAATAGATGATGTATAAGGGAGACTATTTATTGTATTCTCCCTAAAGTGTAAGTAGTTAGTACAACAAACCCCGTGAGCCTTGCTGACGGGGTTTTTATTTTGATAAGTTAGAATAGCATTGCTCGAAAAGTATCTACTACCCAAAGCACTAGACCCATTCCATATTGAAGCTTTCGATGGCCACTTCTATTTCTTCTACGGCTGGCTCAGAATCAGCTTCTTGTGCCATAGAAGGAGGGGTTTTTGGGTTGGGATGATTTCCTCCTAAAATTTGATGTAAATGCTTGATTTTTTGGTCGTTGAATTGATCTAATGATTTCATAGAATTTGAATTGTTTAAAAGCCAGAGGATGGCTTGGGTTTTGAATAATACCTGATAACATTGGTAGGCTAAAACTTTTTCCACCAATCCAGAAGGTTTACGTCGGGTCTAAAGGTGCCTTTAGGCTTTTTTCCACCTTTGATTTTTTGTTGATTTGGAATGGCTTGATCTTTAAATTTTTGGATTGATTTCATACTGTTTAAAAATTTGAGTGTTTGAACAATAAATGTGGTAGTGGCACTTGATAAAGCGCAAAAACTACTTGTCCCAAGCATACAAATGCCACCAATCCTTGAGATTGGCATCACTTGTTGATTGCTCTTTTTCCTTTTTTCCACCCTTGATTTTTTGTTGATCTGGAATGGCTTGATCCTTAAACTTTTGGATTGATTTCATAATTATATAAACGTTTGAGCTTTTTAAAATCATGTGTACCAAGTTTACTTTTTTGACTGAAGCCAACTGGGCCGAACTGCCAATATTGACCTGGTAAAAACTTACCTGATGAGTAAAAGCAAAACCTTGTAGTGTTATCCACAAGGCTTTGTCCATAAGTAAGTAATATTTTGATTAATGTGATCTGATCGTTTGATTACTTTTGGTAATAATGGGTAAGTAGTTTGATTACAAAGGTTTTGTAGACTTCAAAAGTCAGTAAAATGATTGCTTAATGTCTATTAATATAGGTGATTGAAATTAGGTTAACATCTTGATGATGATCATTTTAGATAGAAACGTCTCTTCTGTCGTACTGCCCATCTCGACAAGCACGCCACCAATCTTGTAAATCTGCGGTAACAATGTACCCTTCTTTTGTTTCGTTAGCAGAGCAGTTTTTGTGCCCACCAGTAATGGTTTGTAAATCCTTGATTTGGTATTGTTGGAAGTGTTTCAATGTTTTTTTCATAAGAATTGGATTGTAGATTTTCTATTAGATTAGTCTTGTAACTCTATCACCATACTTCGGCGATCTTCTACACGGTTCGTAGTATTTTCCCACCATTTGTGAGTAGTCGCAGTAGATGTGCTTTCTTTGGTAGTTTGGGCGTGGTTGTCTTTGCCACCTGTGATTTTACTCAAATTTTCAATTCGATTTTGTTGGAAGTGTTTCAATGTTTTTTTCATAAGAATACGATGTTTATGAGGTTAAGTAACGCGTTCGCAATAACTGTCCGTTTTAGTTTTATCCCTCTTCGCTATACTTCGTTGCTTCTATTGCCCGTAGCCCTGCTACGAGCGCAAAAAGCGCCTCGTTTAGCTTTGAGTAATTTCACTAAAACCTCGACACTTATTTTGAAAGTGTTACTAAGCTCGACTTTGGCCTTATGTAGCATATGTTAAAATATGCTGCATATGC